>CAJXRL010000058.1 GCA_913059105.1 uncultured Flavobacteriales bacterium | reverse complement strand
AGATTTCTGCCTGTCTCGTGGGCTCGGAGATGTGTATAAGAGACAGGGCAAGAACAAGGGCTTTTTCATTCAGAGCCGGATGAAAGAGAGCCATATACTATTGTCATTCCACCGCCAAATGTAACAGGGGTTCTGCACATGGGGCACATGTTGAATAACACGATTCAAGACGTATTGGTGCGTAGAGCTAGGTTGTTGGGTAAGAATGCTTGTTGGGTTCCAGGAACGGATCATGCTTCTATAGCCACTGAAGCCAAAGTAGTGAAGCGATTAGAGGACCGTGGAATAAAGAAGAATGACCTTTCTCGGGAAGACTTTTTAAAGCATGCTTGGGAATGGACTGAGGAATATGGCGGAACCATTTTACGTCAATTGAAACGTCTTGGTGCTTCTTGCGATTGGGAAAGAACTCGTTTTACGTTAGAAGATGATTTATCAGAAGCTGTAATTGATGTTTTTGTTGATTTGTTTAACAAAGGGTTAATATATAAAGGTGTTCGAATGGTGAATTGGGACCCAAAAGCTCAAACGGCACTTTCAGATGAAGAAGTAATTCACAAAGAAGTTCAATCGAAGTTGTATTACGTAGAGTATGATATTGTAGGCTCAGATGAAAAATTGAGCATAGCAACTACTCGTCCTGAGACAATTTTAGGTGATACTGCCATTTGCATTAATCCTAAGGATGAACGTTGGGCTCACTTGAAAGGAAAAAAAGCCATTGTTCCAATTGTAAACCGTGAGATTCCAATTATTGAAGACGATTATGTTGATTTAGAATTTGGTACTGGATGTTTGAAAGTTACTCCTGCTCATGATATTAATGATTATGAATTAGGGTTGAAGCACAATTTGCCGTCAATCGATATTTTAAATGATGATGGTACACTTTCGGATGCAGCTCAATATTATATAGGGGAAGATAGATTTGTTGCTCGTAAAATTATTGCGGCTGACTTGAAGGAAGCAGGAAGGTTAACAAAGGTTGAAGAATTAACAAATAAGGTAGGTTTCTCAGAAAGAACCGATGCGGTAATTGAGCCAAAATTGTCACTTCAATGGTTCATGAAAATGGAAGAGCTAGCGAAACCAGCTCTGGAACATGTTATGAATGGTGACATTAACTTCTATCCAGAAAATACAAAAAACACTTACAAGCATTGGATGGAAAACATCAAAGATTGGTGTATTTCAAGACAACTATGGTGGGGACATAGAATTCCTGCTTTTTATTATGGCGATGGTCCTTCCGATTTTGCTATTGCAACAAGTGCCGAAAAGGCACTTGGAATTGCAAGAGAGAAATCTGGTAATTCGGCACTTACATTGAGCGATTTAAGGCAAGATGAGGATGTATTAGACACTTGGTTCTCATCTTGGTTGTGGCCAATATCTGTATTCGACGGTTTTAAGAATCCAGATAATAAGGAGATAGAATATTATTACCCGACAAATGATTTGGTAACTGCCCCAGAAATAATGTTCTTTTGGGTTGCCAGAATGATTATGGCAGGTTATGAATATAAAGGGAAGATGCCATTTAAGAATGTGTACTACACTGGAATCGTTCGTGACAAGCAACGTCGCAAAATGAGTAAATCATTGGGAAATTCTCCTGACCCGATTAAGCTAATTGAAAAACATGGAGCCGATGGCGTGCGGATTGGTATGTTGTTTAGTTCACCTGCAGGAAATGATTTGCTCTTTGACGAAAGCTCATGTGAGCAAGGAAGAAATTTTTCAAATAAGATTTGGAATGCTTTCCGGTTGATAAAAGGTTGGGAGATTTCTGATTCAGCTGAAATTGATGAAGTTGCCGAGCAGGCGAATGTTTGGTTTGCAGATCGTTTTCAAATGGCTTTAAAAGAGTTGAATGACAACTTTGATAAGTTTAGAATGTCTGATGCTTTAATGACATGTTATAAATTAACATGGGATGAGTTTTGCGCTTGGTATTTGGAGATGGTAAAGCCAGCTTTTGAAAAACCTATATCTAAACAAACCTATGATCAAGTAATTCATCATTTAGAAAATGTAATGCGGGTTTTAAATCCGTTCATGCCATTTATTACGGAAGAAATTTGGCAAAATATTTCTACAAGAAAAGAGGGTGATAGCTTAATGGTGAATCATTGGCCAGAATTAGTGCAAACTGAAAAGCTAGTAGAAGAATTTGAACAAACAAAGAATTTAGTTTCAGAGGTTAGGACCATTCGTAAAGAGAAAAACATCTCTTTTAAAGAGCAATTGGAGTTGAAAATTATATCCTCTGAACCGAATAATCGCTTCGACGGTGTAGTAAGTAAGTTGACGAATCTATCTTCTGTAGAATACATTAGTGAGAAAGTTGATGGTAGTTTAAGCTTTGTTTTAAGTGGAAACGAGTATTTTATTCCATTAAGTGGAGCAATTGACATTGAGGCAGAAACTAAAAAGATAACAGAAGAGATTTCTTATAACGAAGGCTTCTTGAAATCGGTAGAGAAAAAGTTGTCAAATGAGCGTTTTGTTTCAAACGCGCCAGAAGCTGTAGTTGCTGTTGAAAGAAAAAAGATGGCAGATGCTCAAGAGAAAATTGAACTATTGAAAAAGCAATTGGCCAGTTTCTAATCAGGCTATTTGAAGTTTATTGAAGCTAAAAAACAGTAAATTCGTTTATTATGATGGATAACAGTTTACGCTTTGCGGCTGTGGATATTGGTTCTAATGCAGTTCGGCTATTTTTTGGGTATGTATTTGAAACCGAATTTGGACCTGTTTTTAAGAAGGCTTCATTAGTTCGTTTACCAATCCGTTTGGGAGAGGATTCTTTCCATAATCGACCAATACCTGAGGATAAAATTGAAGCGCTTGCTGATACTTTGACTGCTTTCAAACATTTGATGGCAGCATTTAATGTTACGTCATATCGTATTTGTGCCACATCAGCTATGCGAGATGCATTGAATAGAAAAGAAGTACTTGCAGCTGTTTATGCAAAATCTGGGTTAGACATTGAATTAATCACTGGAGACGAGGAAGCGGCGTTGATTTTTGAAAATCATATTGCAGAAAAACTCGATCAAAGCGAAGTTTATTTATACATGGATGTTGGAGGTGGGAGCACAGAGTTAACACTTTTCAAAGAAGGACAAACAGTAAAAGCTCGATCTTTTAACATTGGAACTATTCGTTTGAAAGATGATTTAGTTTCAGAAACAACTTGGAAAGAATTAGAGGATTGGTTGGATGAAATTAAAAAGGAGTACCAGCCTAAAAATATTATTGGGTCCGGCGGAAATATCAATACCTTATTTAAGTTAACTGACCAGAATGAAATGGAAGTGTTGCCAACTGTTGCCATCAAAAATTGGCTACAGCGTTTGAAAGAACTTTCGTTTGACGAGAAGATTTCTAAATTAGGCCTTCGACCTGACCGGGCAGATGTAATTGTGCCTGCAACGGAATTATTTGTTTTTGCTTTATCAAAAAGCGGTTGTGAAGGTGTAATTGTACCAAAAGTTGGATTGGTGGATGGTATAATTCGCCACCTTTATGAGGAGTACAAAGCTAAAAGCTAAAAAGAGAAATTGTGTTTCATTGCGAAGGAGGCATGACTGTTGTAGTCTTGTTCTTAATTGTTCTTTAACAGATTGCCTCACTCTTAGCGTCATATGCAATGACGGTCTGATTAAATAATTAGTAAATGAACATTTGTAAAATTATTGCAGGCTAGTTTTGAAATAGTCAAATACCTGTTCAGCTGCTTCTGTAGGAGAAATATTTCGTTGTTCAACTTGCTGTTCTAAAATGCTAATTTTTTCTTTAATCTCTTTATTTCCAAATAAACTCAAATTCACTTGCTCTTGAATGCTTTTGTTAAACCAAGCTTTTAATTGTTCTTGGCGCTGCCTTTCGAAATAACCATTTTGGTTCGTAATGGTTAAGTAATTTTCAAGCAAGCTCCAAGCTTTTTCCAAATTGGAAGATTCTAAAGCGGAACAAATTTCCACCTTTGGACTTGAGCCACTTTCTGCCAGCGGAAATAAATGCAAGGCGTTTTGGTATTCTCGTTTGGCCCGTTTAGCATTCAGTAAATTTTCGCCATCAGCTTTGTTAATGAGCATACCATCAGCCATTTCCATTATTCCACGTTTAATGCCTTGAAGTTCATCTCCTGCGCCTGCAAGCATCAATAATAAAAAGAAATCGGTCATTTCTTTTACCTCAATTTCAGATTGTCCAACACCAACCGTTTCAACAATTATGGTATCAAAACCTGCTGCTTCACAAAGTATAATGCTCTCTCTGCTGTGATGTGTTACTCCACCCAAAGAACCAGAACTTGGGCTGGGTCGAATAAAAGCTTTCGGATGAACACTTAAATTATTCATTCTGGTTTTATCTCCTAAAATACTACCTTTTGAAAGTTGAGAACTTGGGTCAACCGCCAAAACGGCTACTTTTTTGTTTTGCTTTTCAATTAAATAAATACCAAAACTTTCGATAAAGGTGCTTTTGCCAACACCAGGCACTCCTGTAATTCCAATTCGAATAGAATTACCAGAATGTGGCAAACAAGCTTTAACAAGATCATTTGCTAGTTTTCTGTCTTCAGGTCTTTTGCTTTCACAAAGTGTTATGCCTTTACTTAAAGCAGTGAAATTTCCAGCCAAAATACCATCTACCAGTTCTGTTACAACCGGCAATTTGATTTTTTTTCGCTTGAAATTTTTGTTTTGCATGTCGTATTAAATTACCCGAGCTATGCTTAATCCATCTCTTATTGGAAAAAGGACGTTCTCAACTCTACTATCTTTCTGGATAAAGTTATTATAATCTACCAAAACTCGAGTCTCTTTATCTAAACTTTCGGGTTTATCTAGCACTTTTCCACTCCACAAAACGTTGTCGGCAATTACATAACTTCCACTTTTCAAGTTGTTAATTAGCATTCTATAATAGTTCAAATAATTTTCTTTATCTGCATCTATAAAAACAATGTCCCAATCTTCCTTTAAAGTTGGAATGATATCTAAAGCATTTCCTATGTGTTGTGTAATCTGACTCTTATAATCTGATTTATCAATAAAGCTTTGAACTAATTCCTGTTGCTCTTCATTATTATCAATAGTATGAAGTTCTCCTTTTTTCGTTAAGCCTTCAGCTAAGCACAAAGCTGAATAGCCGGTATAGGTTCCAATTTCTAAAATACGAAGAGGCTTTATCATTTTTGAAAACATACTCAATGCTCTCCCTTGGAAATGGCCACTCAGCATTCGGGGTTGAAGCACCTTCATATAGGTTTCACGATTTAATCGGTACAGAATGTCATTTTCTTCAGTGGTGTTTTGACAAACATATTCGTCTAATTTTTCGTCGATAAATTTCATCTTAATTCTTTGTTTCTTCGATTATTGCTGTGAAAAAATCTTTAAGCGACATGTTCATGGCAGCTACTTGTTGTGGAATTAAACTTGCACCTGATAATCCTGGTACTGCGTTAACTTCTATTATATAGGGCATTTTTTCAACCAACATAAAATCTACCCGAATAACTCCTCGTAAATCTAGCTTTCGATAGATTTCTGTACTTAGTTGTTGCGTTAATTTGTAACTATCATCATCAATTCTAGCGGGGGTTATTTCCATTGAATTTCCTTCATACTTAGCTTGGTAATCGAAAAATTCTCCTTTTGGAATAATTTGGGTGATAGGCATTGGAATAATCTCTCCATTTTTTCGAAATACGCCACAAGTAATTTCTTTTCCTGGAAGATTTTCTTCAATCATGATCTCCCTGTCAAATTGAAAGGCCTTGGTTAAAGCAAATTCTAATTCTTCTTTTTGTTTTACTTTAGAAACACCATAACTGCTTCCTGCAGAACATGGCTTTACAAAGCAAGGCAAGCCAACTGTCTCAATAATCTCTTCGATGTCAATGCGGTCACCCGCCCTTAAGTATTTTGATTTTGCCACAGAGTATCCAAGTTGGCTTAACAACGTGTTGTTGTACCATTTGTTAAATGTTAAAGTTGAACCTACGTGGTTAGGAGAAGAGTAGGGAATGTTCAACAAATCAAAATATGCTTGTAACTTACCATCTTCTCCCGGTGTACCGTGAATTGCTATAAAAACATAATCGAAGCGAATGCGATTGCCTTCTAGTTCAAAACTAAAATCATTTTTATCTACTGCAAAAGAGTATCCAGCTAACTTGGCTTCCCAAATTCCTTTTCGCATGACTACCAATATTGGCTTATATCGGCTTTCGTCAATATTATCTAAAACAGTTTGTGCAGATTTTAACGAAATTTCTTCTTCTGCAGAGTCTCCTCCAGCAGCAATGGCAATTACTGGCTTCATTTCTATTAAATTATTGGTTGTTTCAAAATAAGTCATTCTATTTTCACGTTTACCAGCATTGGCCCACTATTAATTAACATTACCCTACTAATATTGTTATTTTTGAGACTTGTAATTTTTTTCCTTCATGAGGCATTTTTTTCGATTCTTAGTAAGTAAGGTTTTTTGGATTAACTTATTGGTTGCTGTGCTTTTAGTTTGCGGTGGTTTGTATGCTACTCTGAGCTATCTAGATTCGTACACCATGCATGGAGAAGATGTTGATGTACCGGAATTTGTCGGTTTACACATTTCTGAAACTGACCTGGCCATTCAAGAGAAAGATAAATTGGTACTAGAAATCTCAGATTCTATTTTTATAAGGGGAAAAATTGGGGGCACCATAATTGAGCAACATCCGCTTGCTGGTAAGCAAGTGAAGGAGGGTAGAACCATTTATCTAACCGTTGTTTCTAATCAGCCAGTAAAAATAAAAATGCCAAAATTGGTTGACCGTTCTTTGCGGCAAGCAACTTCAATATTAGAAACATATGGTTTAGTAGTAGGAGAAATGCAATACAAGCCCGATTTATGTGTGAATTGCATTTTGGAACAAAAACTAGGCGGTGAAAATATTGAAGCAGGTCAACGAATTAGAAAAGGCAGTGTGATTGATTTAGTAGTAGGTCAAGGATTAGGTAATGAGTTGGTTGCGGTTCCTTATTTGTTGGATTTTGATGTAGAAATGGCGAATAACTTATTACAATCTAAGTCTCTTAATTTAGGTGCAACGCTTTTTGACGAAACTGTTAAAACAGCAGAAGATTCGGCTAAAGCTGTTGTTTATAGACAATTACCATCGTTTAGTCAAGCGCCAACTGTGCGAATGGGTGCATCCATCGATCTTTTTTTAACCTTAGATACGAATAGGGTAGTTCATTCCGTTATCCCAGCGTTAGATTCAATTCAATAATGGTTAAAAGATTTCGTTTACTTCTCGGCTTGGTGCTTTTGGTTACGCAAGTAAATGCACAAGATTATTTGACCGTGCCAACGTCGAACCCTGCTCTTTTTCAAAATTTATCTGGAAAACTGACAAATGAAAAGTTAGAGGTATTTGAAGAAAATTTCATCTACTTATACGATACATTAAGTCTTCCTTTTATTGATGACTTTTCTACCAATCGTCAGCGGCAAAGAATCACAGATTTGACAGATCCCAGATTAACTGACAGTGTTTTTTATAAAATTAGACTTGCAGGAAGGCCTTATATTGACACGATTGGATTTACGTTGGACTCCACTTTTAAATATGTAACGAACCCTTTAGGAGATACCGTTTTTAGGCAATCAAACCCTACGTGGACGATTCAATATTCAGAGTTAACGAAGTCCCCGGTTCAGTACCTAACTTACACCGTATTCCCTGCTTACAATTTTACCGAACAGGCTGGAGTTCCAAAAGACACTGTTTTTATTGAAGCACAGTTTGTCCAAGATTCCGTATCGTTTTTCACAGTAGCTCCAAGCGCGAATGACTTATGGACAGATGCTTCGGCTTACATTAATAGAACATTTGCCATAAATCCTCCATCAATAGGTGTTGCAACTTTTGATGGTCTCTCGGAAGTTGGGTTGCCATATAGTTTTGATAATGCACTGACTGTAATAGCTGATTATCTTTCATCGGTTCCTTTAAAACTAGCAAACCTGCCTGATACAAATGTCTACTTGAGTTTTTTCTACCAACCGAAAGGGCTCTCTATTGATAAACCAGAAACAGAAGATTCTTTAGTTGTTGAGTTTTATAACGCAGCAACAGAACGTTGGAGTGGAGCGTGGAATTCAATTGGTTTTGCAGCTGATACATTCTCTCAAGTGATTTTGAAAGTGCCAAATCAACTTCAACAAGATGGGTTTAGATTTAGATTTAAAAACTACGCAAACAGCACAGGAGCATTTGATCAATGGCATGTTGATTATGTGTACCTAGATAACAATAGAACTGCAAAACAAGAATTCTATGAGGACGTTGCTTATGTTTACGATGCGCCTTCAATGCTAAAAGATTATTATGCCATGCCCTTTTGGCATTATAAGAATAACCCTGCTAGCTACATGGCTGACACAGCTTTAACTTTTGTAAAAAATTCTAGTAACCGAAAGCTGATCGTTTTCAATTTCGTAAATGTTCCAGACACAACTACACCAAATTCAGTTTTTTATACTTACCCTCCTGGTTCGGGTTCATCTACAGAGATAAATGCCGATATCACAGTTCGATTTGCATATCCATTACCCTTCGAATTTCCGGCGGCAAAAATAGATACTGCGGGAGTTTTTGAATCTATTTTTGATGTACAATTTAGGCCGAGAACAGATTTTATACAAACTAACGACACGGTAATTTCAAGAACAGTATTAAAAGATTATTATGCATACGATGATGGCACAGCAGAGGCAGGTTATGGTGTAAATCCTGCACTTAGCGCAGATGGTCTAACTGCCTACATGGCAGTTCGTTTTGACATTCCTTTTTCTGATACTTTAAAAGGATTTCAAACGTATTTTCTTCCTCAAGCAGTTGATGTTAGTAAACAGAAAATTATGCTGACCGTTTGGAGTTCAATTAACCCTGCTATTGTTTTGTATGAACGAGAAGCAAATGCAAGACCAACTTACAGTGAGATAAATGGCTTGATTACATTTAACTTAGATACTCCTTTGGTGGTGGGAAAAACATTCTATATAGGTTTTAAAACCATTGGGCTAAATAGCGTAAATGTAGGGTATGATTTGAATACCAACCATAAAGACAAAATGTTTTACAGTCAAAATGGAAGTGCTTGGTCGGTTCCTTCTTCAGGAATAAAGGATGGATCTTTAATGCTTCGCCCAATTTTTAGAAACAGAGTATTTGATGTAGGCATGGCCGAAAAATCACCAGAAAAGAATGACTTGAAGGTGTATCCAAATCCAACAAATGGAATGTTGAACATAGAAATTCTTGCAAATGAAAGAATGGAGTCTGTTCAACTAATCGACATGACGGGGAAGCTAGTTTTAGATGCCCCTTTTAAAAATCAACTAGATTTATCATACTTACCAAAAGGCATTTACTTTTTGAGAGTTCAAAACAAGAATGGCGAACAGTTAACCCGGAAGATAATTCTTTCAGAATAAGATATTATGAGCGAAGAAGGAAAACCGGAATACGATGAGATGTTCGAGCATCACAATATTATTGCTGATAAAGGGCAAGCAATAATTAGGATTGATAAATTCTTAACCGATAAATTGGCGAATTCTTCAAGGAATAAGATTCAGCAAGCTGCCGCCGATGGCAACATTATGGTGAATGGAGCAGTGGTGAAGACAAACTACAAGGTCAAGCCGGATGATGAGATTTCGATTCAATTGCCTTACCCACCTAGAGAAACAGAAATTTTACCAGAGAACATTCCTTTAGATATAGTTTACGAAGATGACACTTTATTGGTCATAAATAAACCATCTGAAATGGTTGTGCACCCGGGTTATGGTAATTGGGATGGCACCTTGGTGAATGCGTTGATTTATCATTTTCAAAATTTACCTGAAGCAGCAGGTAATGAAGGTAGACCCGGATTGGTTCATCGATTAGATAAAAACACCACGGGAATTATGGTGATTGCTAAAACGGAACATGCCCTGACTCATTTGTCGAAACAGTTTTTTAATCGGACTTCTGATAGAAGATATCAAGCTTTGGTTTGGGGAGATATGAAGGAAGATGAGGGGCAAATCGAAGGTAATATTTGGCGTTCTCACAAGAACAGAAAAGTTATGGATGTTTTTCCTGAAGGAGATATCGGTAAAACCGCTATTACCAATTACAAAGTGTTAAGACGATACGGCTATGTGACTTTGGTGGAATACAAGTTAGATACTGGAAGAACACACCAAATTAGAATTCATTCGAAATACATTGGGCATCCATTATTTAATGACCTGGAATATGGAGGTAACAGAGTTTTGAAGGGAACAACCTTTACCAAATACAAACAATTTGTAGAAAACTGCTTTAAGATATTACCAAGACAAGCGCTTCATGCTAAAACCTTAGCTTTTACGCATCCAAAAACTGGTAAATGGATGGAGTTTAATTCTGAACTTCCGGATGATATGACACAAGTACTCGAAAAATGGGAGCGTTATTTAATGGGTCGAGAACTAGAAGTAGAAGAGGATGACTCCGATGATACCGAAAGTGAATAGGTATTGCACCAAAAGCTAAAAGTGGAAATCCGAAGCTTAAAGGAATGTTTTACACTGTGCATTTGTCGAATTGAAATATTCTACATTCCTCATTCTACATTCCACACTCCTCATTCCAAACTAAAAATATACAGCCTTAAACTTAGCTAAAGGAGCTCTTTTTCCAACAATGATTTGCAATTGGTCTTCACCAATAAGTACATACTGTTTGCCAATTGTGAGAGCCTCAACTAAAATGTGATCATAACTTTCAAAGGAACATTCCATTTCAGTTTGCTTGAATTCAGTCATATCAATGAAATTTTTAAACCTTAATTCGTAGTTAGCAAAAATTGAATTGCAGCCACCATGAGCAGTAATAGTTCCGTTTCTGTCAAATTTCAAATAAGGTTCTTGACTCATACCTTCTGGCATATCAACAGTCTTTCCCATTATTTCAAGGGCTTTCCAATACTTTCCTACCAATTGTCCACCTACTTGTTTGCTAAAAGGAGCCATTGGTTCACTGCTAACTACTTTATTAGCAGTTTTTTCTTCCGTTTTATTTTCATTGTTTTCTGCCAACTTTTTCTTGTTTTTACAAGCACCTAAAGTTAAAAATGTAATGCAGGTGAATAAGATTAATCTTTTCATGAATCTGGGAATTTTGAGCTATAATATAAAGTTGAAATTACTCCTGCAAATTAATACATTTATAAAGAGAAAAATCAATAAAAACAACCATGAAAAATATACTTCCTTTTGCCTTGTGCTTAGCTTTAATAGCTTGTAATAATAACACTAAACCAACAACTGAAAAAGAAGTGGTTCAAGTAGAAGAAGCTTCTCAAGAATTGAGTGATGCTGAGAAAAGACTACAAAAATATGTCAACGT
Organism: uncultured Flavobacteriales bacterium; assembly: GCA_913059105.1. Lineage (GTDB taxonomy): Bacteria > Bacteroidota > Bacteroidia > Flavobacteriales_E > Vicingaceae > NORP294. Next base: position 807 of record CAJXRL010000058.1, on the reverse strand, counting down.
AAAATTGACAACCGATATTTCACAACTTACAGAGAATCAAAAGAAGATGATTCCAAGTTTAATTGAGGTTGCCAAAATTATGGACGGCCTTTTTTGGAAGCAAGCGTATGGGGAGAAAGAAGCGTTATTGGCCGGTATTTCTAATGAAGCAACAAGACGATTTGCTGAAATTAATTATGGGCCTTGGGACAGATTAGCCGGCAACGAGCCATTTGTTGAGGGAATAGGTGCGAAGCCTGAGGGGGCTAATTATTATCCTACCGATATGACAAAGGAGGAATTTGAAGCTTCAAATTTAGAGGACAAAGCTTCATTGTATACTTTGATTCGAAGAGATTCTGCTGGAGAATTAATTTCCATTGCTTTTCATGAAGCATATAAAGTTGAATTGCAAAAAGCTGCAGAATTTCTTTTAGAAGCTTCTTACTATGCCGATAACGAACAACTCCGAAATCATTTAATGTTTCGAGCGGAAGCGCTGATAAGCGGTGAATTTTTTAAGTCTGACATGGCTTGGATGGACATGACCAGTAACCAAATTGACATTATTTGCGGACCAATTGAGACGTATGAAGATCAGTTGTTTGGGAATAAAGCATCTTATGAGGCATATGTTCTAGTAAAGGATATGAAATGGAGCAAACGTCTAGCAAAGTATGCAGCGATGCTTCCGGAGTTGCAAACGAATTTGCCTGTTGATGAGAAATACAAAGCAGAAAAGCCAGGAACAGATTCTCAGTTAGCCGCTTTTGATGTTATTTATTATGCTGGCGTTTGCAACTCCGGAAGCATCGCTGCATACTTTGC
>CAJXRL010000057.1 GCA_913059105.1 uncultured Flavobacteriales bacterium | reverse complement strand
CTACACAGAGTAGATCGTCGGCAGCGTCAGATGTGTATAAGAGACAGATTATGTAAGTTGCAATACTGAAGCTCGGATATTAGCTACAGAATTGTTGTAATATAAGCTTCTCTCTTTCGTTGTTGTTAAATATTCTAAACGTAAAGCTTTAGCAATCGTCTGGGTTATTCAAGCCTTTTATATTATCTATCTTTGCCGCTTAATTTTTTTGAATGGAAATTCTAATTCAAGCAAGTCAATTGCTTCTGAGCTTATCAATTCTAGTTGTTTTACATGAACTAGGACATTTTATTCCTGCCAAACTTTTTAAAACTAGGGTTGAAAAATTCTATTTGTTTTTTGATCCTTGGTTTTCCCTCTTTAAATTTAAAAAGGGAGAAACCGAATACGGAATCGGTTGGTTGCCTTTAGGTGGCTATGTGAAAATTGCCGGAATGATTGATGAGTCCATGGATAAAGAGCAGATGAAGAAACCTGCTGAGCCCTGGGAATTTCGATCAAAACCAGCTTGGCAACGTCTAATTATTATGCTTGGTGGAGTAACCGTTAACATAATTCTTGGAATTGCAATTTACATTATGGTCATGTTTGTTTGGGGTAGAGAATACATGGCGCCTGAAAACATGACCTATGGTGTTTATGCAGATTCTACTGCTCAATCTTTTGGTTTTCAAAGTGGTGACAAAATATTAGCCGTTGGTGGGGAAAAAGTAAAAAAATTCAAGGACGTTCAAATGAATATTTTATTAGACGATGACAAAACTGTTACCGTCGACAGAAATGGAAAAAGCTTGGATTTACCCATGCCTATTGAGTCTGTAGCTAAAATGTTAAAGAACCAGAAACAGTTACTACAAGTTGCATTTTCACCGATAATCGGCGAAGTTTCAAAAGGTTCAAACGCGGAAAAAGGTGGAATATTAGTTGGTGATTTAATCACACAAATTCAAGGCGTTGATGTTCAATTTTGGAGAGACGTAATAATTAATATCCAAAAAAATAAAGGTCAAGAAGTCAATTTGGCCGTTGTTAGAAATGGTAATACTGAAAGCTTGCAAGTTAACGTTTCTGAAGCAGGAGCTGTAGGAATTGTTGTTTTAGAATCAGACGTACAACTTAAATACAGTGTAGAAACATACACCTTTGCTCAGTCTGTTCCTGAGGGATTTCGCGAAGCTTATAATAAGTTTGATTCGTACTTGAAACAAATGAAATTGATGTTTACTCCTGAAACTGGTGCTTATAAATCAATGGGTGGCTTTATTACTATAGGAAAGGCTTTTTCTACAACATGGGATTGGGAGCGTTTTTGGAATTTTACTGCATTCTTGTCAATTATTTTGGCCATCATGAACATATTACCTATCCCTGCTCTAGATGGTGGTCATGTTATGTTTTTACTTTATGAAATGATTGTAGGTAAGCCAGCACCTGAAAAATTCATGGAGTATGCGCAAATTGCTGGAATTGTTATTCTTCTTTCGTTAATGTTATTTGCTAACGGAAATGACATCTTAAAACTGTTCAACTAATTGTTAACAATACTGTGTTTTAAATCTCGAGTTTATTCGCAGTTTCGAACACCAACACAAGGTTATCTTTGAAGAAAAGAGAACATGAACAATAATACCCTTCTTTTCATGGCAGTGTTGTTTTGTGGATCTATTAAAGCACAGCACTCCACGCTGAGATTTACCGACCAAGCAATAAACCTAAGTCAAAAATCAGTTTTAGTTGTACCTTTCGAAAACAAAATGTACCTCAGCGACATTAATAAAGCATTGGCTGAACACAACAACTTATCGTCAGATCAAATTATCGCGCGATTTACGGCAGCTATTGACCAAAGCATCTATTATGCTTTTCAAGAAAAATGTAAGGTCAGCTCATTTTATGGAATAAAAGACTCAACAGTAGTTGAAGATTTAAGTTATGTATACGATAACCTAGATTTGGAATATGAGTTAGTCTCTAATACCGAGGATAAAAGCAAGGCTGAACAATTAAAAGCTAAACTAAAAAAGAAAGAAGACAATACTTACCAAAAGGGTCAGATTAATAATGGTCAAGTTATCACTACAAGAGATATTCGAGAACGTTATATAAAAACGATAATTAAAGATCAACAAATGCTTGACAGCATGCATTTCAAGTTTGACAATGACTACTTCCTATTTGTCAACCAACTCGATATAAAAAACGATTACTCTGATATGATTGCGGTTCAACAAGGGAGTTTTGATCGAATTATTCATTTACATTATACCTTGTATTCAAAAGACGGTAATATTTTGACCACAGGAATCTCTAAAACAAGCTTTTCTAATCGAGAGAACGATATCAACAAAATCATTACAAACAATTTTCCGATTTTAGCACAGTATATTTTTGAAGACTTATTCCCTCCAATTGAGGAGAAATCTGATTCGAAAATCAAATTGAAGAACCCATGGAAGTAATCAACCCCTACATTGCCATTATTGGAGTTAGTTTAATAATTATTCTTTCATATTTTTTCAATGTCATTTCTCAAAAGACAAATGTGCCCTCGGTACTTATGTTGATTGTTTTGGGTATCCTCATCAAGCAAGGGATGAACCTTATGGGAATGTCAGCTGGCAACCAATTGTTTAGCTTATTGGAAGTGTTAGGAATTGTCGGACTGATCATGATTGTATTAGAAGCAGCGTTAGATCTTGAGCTTTCTAAGAAAAAGTGGCCGATTATTTGGAAATCTTTTAGTGTTGCCTTGATTTCGCTTTTGTTTTCAACGGCTGCAATCGCATACATTATCAATGCTTTTATTATTGATGATTTTTTCACTTGTATTATCTATGCTGTACCTCTTTCCATTATGAGTAGTGCCATTATTATTCCATCTGTTGGTGGTTTAGGGGAAGATAAGAAAGAATTTATGGTGTACGAAGGCACCTTTTCAGACATCTTAGGCATAATGGTATTCTACTTTTTAATTGGAAATGCAGGGGCAGAGAATGCACAAGTTGTCATATGGGACGTAGTAGCCAACATTTCAATTACCATTTTTCTAAGCGTCATTATTAGTTATGGGTTGGTACTTGTTTTTCAAAAAATGAACTCTCAAGTAAAGCTGTTTCTGCTGATTGCTGTCCTACTAATTCTATATGCCGTAGGCAAACTATTCCACCTTTCTTCATTGCTAATTATTTTGATTTTTGGCTTGATACTCAACAACAATAAAATATTTTTTAGGGGTTTTTTAAAAAAATGGCTTAAACCAGATAAAGTAAAAGGTATACTGCATGACTTTCACTTAGTTACCATGGAAACCGCCTTTGTTGTTCGTACTTTTTTCTTTGTGCTTTTTGGCATTACCATTACACTTACTTCCTTACTTAATTTAAAGGTTGCGCTTATTAGCATTGGAATTTTAGCAGCACTTTACATTGTACGATTTATTACCATCAAGATTTTCGTTCAACGAGATATTAATCCACAAATATGGTTAGCACCTAGAGGTTTAATTACTATTTTATTATTCTTCGCTATTCCTGCAGAATATCAAACTGAAGCTTTTGACTCCGGAATTCTATTGTACACGATTATTATCTCTTGCATCATTATGGCAGCTTCTTTGGTGGCAAATGGCAAGAAGGTAATTCCTGTTGAGGATATGGCCTTCATCTATGGCCCAACTCCTGAAAATATGGACGACGACAAAACCTTTGAGATAAAAGTTAATGAGGAGGAAGAGGACTAACTAGTTAGCGGAAAAATTTTCCACAGCCTTCTTTACCACATTATCATGTTCATTTACAACTTGGTAAAACACTTTTTCGCGATAAAGGTTACGTGCTATAGTTGCTTTTATACGACGTTTAATCAGTTCTTCCGAATCTTTTGCCCCTTCAGCTTCATACGGCACTTCTTTCTCCTCAGCAAAATCATAGAACTCTTTTAGCAGTCTATTTGCTACAGAGAATTTCTCTGCAAAATTATTCGCCGAAAATTGCTTGGTTAAATCATCCCTTTTGTCATCTACATATTGAAATCCAAACTGAAAGAAAACTCCTTGGTAGTTGAGTTTACCCAAATAATAAGAGCTACCCATAGTATCTATTGGTACAAAAATGTCGGGCATTATACCTCCGCCTCCATATACCACCTTACCCCCAGAGGTTATGTACTTCAATGAATCAGGAAAGTCAATACTATCTAAACTATACAGCTCGCCACTGTTGTAGCGCTCGTAGGCTTCGTTATTGTAGTTATCTAAGCCGTCTTTGTATGATTTCTGAATACTTCTTCCTGTAGGGGTATAATAACGTGCAACGGTTAGTCTCACCCCCGAACCATCAGGCCAATCCATTCCTTCTTGAACTAACCCTTTTCCAAAAGATCTACGACCAACGATTGTTCCTACATCATTATCTTGTAAGGCTCCTGCTAAAATTTCACTTGCAGAGGCCGAATTTTCATTTATCAAAACAGCCACCTTTACATCTTCCAACTCACCTCTTGAGGTAGCAAAAAATTCTTTTTTCCGTCTCGCTTTACCTTCTGTATAAACAATCAGTTTTCCTTTTGGAAGAAACTCATCACATAAGTCTACCGCAGTGTTTAAGAATCCACCTGTGTTGTTTCTCAAGTCCAAAACCAATTCACTCATCCCTTGTTTTTTTAATGATCGTACAGCTCTCATAAATTCATTATGAGTTTCTTTTGCAAATCGAAGTACTTTAACATAACCTGTAGTTTCATTAATCATATACTCTGCTTCTACACTGTACACCGGTATTTTATCTCTGCGTATTGCAAAATCAATTGGATCAGAAGTGCCTTTTCTTTTAATCAAAACATTCACTGTAGTGCCTTTTGGCCCTTTCAGTAATTTAACTACTCTTCTATTGTTAATTGTCTCTCCGGTCACATTTTCTCCATCCACTTCTACAATCCTATCCCCTGCCATAATTCCCAATTCTTCAGAAGGTCCCCCGGCTAAAGCTTGCACAACAGTAATGGTGTCTTCTTGTATCCTAAATTCTATTCCAATACCATCAAATTCCCCTTCCAACGGGTCGTTCATTGCAGCATAATCTTGTTTAGGAATATAATAGGAATGTGGATCCAAATTCTGCAGTATTCCACTAATCGTTTCTTCTACTATCTCTTGGGACCGAACTGTATCGACATAATCGCTATTGATGTAACTAATGATTTGTTGCAATTTATCATTTTGGGTAAATTCTTTATTCGAAAACAAGGCAGCTTGATTCTGCCCACCCATGTTTTTCCCTAAATACACCCCTGCTGCTAAAGCAACCGCAACAAAAATGGGCATCAACATCAATAATCTATTCGACTTCATCTACTCTTTTATATTAGGTATGTGTTCTATCTCCACTCCAGATTTTTCCAAAAATTTCACTCCAGAGTCATCTTTGTACGCTTTTAAATATACCACCCTCTTAATTCCTGACTGCAACACCAATTTGCTGCATTCACGACAAGGAGATAGTGTGATATAAAGTGTCGCTCCATTCGAATTGTTCGTTGACTTTGCAACTTTCATAATTGCATTTGCTTCTGCATGTAAAACGTACCACTGCGTTTTCTTGTTGTCGTCTTCACAACAATTGTCGAATCCAGTTGGTGTACCATTGTATCCGTCAGAAATAATCATGCTGTCTTTCACAATCAATGCTCCAACCTGCTTTCGTTGACAATGTGACAAGGAACCCCACTGTAATGCCATTCTTAAATAGGCTTTGTCGTAACGCAGTTGTTTCTCTTTTGTTTTATAATCTATCTTCAATTTGCAATTGTGAATTGTGAATTTTTCGTTAAAAAATTCATGCTTAACTATTTCTTTATTCTAATGATTGATAATGTATTCCTCAATTACTTTCGGAAAAAACTCGTGCTCTAATTTCTGAATTTTTATTGCCAATTCTTCTACCGTTTGTCCTTTTTCTACATTGCATTTGGCTTGTCTCAAAATTTCTCCTTTATCAAACTCACTGTTCACTAAATGAATAGATATTCCACTTTGCGTTTCTCCTGCTTTTAATACAGCCTCGTGTACAAACTTTCCATACATCCCTTTGCCACCATACTTTGGAAGTAATGAAGGATGAAGATTGAAAATTCTATTCTCAAATGCTTCCACAATATTTAATTCAATCTTTCTTAAAAACCCTGCTAACACAAGCCATTGTATTTTGCGCTTCTGCAAAAAGTCTAAAATAACTTTGCCATCAGCAAAATCCGAATTGGAAAAGTAAACAATAGGAACCCCATAATTCATTGCAACATCATATATCCCTGCGTTTATCTTATTCGTGACAAAACAATCAATTTTAACCGAACTTTCTTTCTCAGCTAAAAATTTAAGAATTCTGTCGGCATTACTGCCTGCTCCTGATGCAAAAATGGCTACTTTGGACATGTCAAAAAATCAAATATCAAATTTAGTTTAAATCTCCCTGTGAGTAAAACAAATCAACCAAAAGAAGGCTTTAAATTTTATGAGCCAAATAATTTCAGCGAAGAAAATGTTAAAGATAGAAGCGCCCAATTTTTTCACGAACTAAATGGAAGACGATCAATTCGAGAATTTTGCGACAAAGAAATTCCAGAAGGAGTGCTTGATAATATTGTAAAAACCGCATCAACAGCTCCTTCCGGAGCGCATAAACAACCTTGGTTTTTTGCAGTTGTAACTTCAGCAGAAATGAAGAAGAAGATTCGTGAAGCTGCCGAAAAAGAAGAATACGAGAACTATAATGGTCGCATGAGCGATGATTGGTTAAAGGATTTACAAAAATTTGATACCAATTGGAAGAAGCCGTTTTTAGAGATTGCTCCTGCATTGATTGTCATTTTCAAGCAAACTTATGAGGAAACTGAAGATGGGAAATCCAAAAATTACTATGTAAATGAATCGGTAGGAATTGCCGCAGGCATGCTTATTTCAGCGATTCACCATGCAGGTTTAGTTACTTTAACTCATACCCCTAGTCCCTTAAATTTTTTAGCAGAATTACTTAACAGGCCACAAAATGAAAAGCCCTACCTTTTGCTACCATTAGGGTTTCCTGCAGATGGAGCTCAAATTCCTATACTAGAACGTAAAAGATTAACCGAAGTCATGAAATATTATTAATAATAGGAAAACTTGCCTAAAGTGTTAATAGAGGCAGCGTCGTTAATGATAAAGCAAAATAACATAGACCTTAAAGGGAGAGTGAATACTTCATGTGCAAAACACATACATGACAGATGTTCCACTATTTTTTTGGCACAGAAATTGACCTTGAAAAATTAAATAATACACATTGAAAATAAATTTTGATATTGTTTCAATTAGGATTTTCTTTGCAACTTAAATAAAAATTAAAAAAGATGGCAGATACAGCATCAAGAGTAAAAGCAATTATCGTTGATAAATTAGGCGTAGAAGAAAGTGAAGTAACAACAGAAGCTAGTTTCACAAATGATTTAGGTGCCGATTCATTAGACACTGTTGAGTTAATCATGGAGTTTGAAAAGGAATTTAACATTGCTATTCCAGACGACCAAGCAGAAAAAATTGCTACCGTAGGTGACGCAACTACTTACATTGAAGCAAACAGTAAATAATTAATTCTCTAAACAATGGAGTTGAAGAGAGTTGTTGTAACCGGTCTTGGCGCAATTACGCCAATTGGAAACACCGTTGAAGAGTTTTGGAACGCATTGATAGATGGGAGGAGCGGAGCTGCTCCCATCACTCAATTCGATGCCTCCTTATTTAAGACTCGATTTGCCTGCGAGGTAAAAAATTACAACCCAACCGATCATTTTGACAGAAAGGAAGCTCGAAAGCTTGACCTTTTTGCACAGTACGCGATGGTTGCTGCTGATGAAGCTATAGCTGACTCAGGGTTAGATATGGACGCTGTAGATAAAGATCGTTTTGGTGTGATTTGGGGCGCAGGGATTGGAGGTTTGAAAACTTTTCAAGACGAGGCCATTGCCTTTGGAGCCGGTGACGGAACTCCACGATTCAACCCATTCTTTATTCCAAAAATGATTGCAGATATTGCCCCTGGGCACATCTCAATTAAACATGGCTTAAGAGGACCAAACTTCACTACCGTTTCAGCTTGTGCTTCTAGCACCAACGCTATCATCGATGCCACTACCTATATTCGTTTAGGTAAAATGAATCTATGCGTAGCCGGTGGTTCTGAAGCTGCAGTAACTGAAGCAGGAATTGGAGGTTTTAACGCTCTTCAAGCGCTTTCTAAAAGAAACGATGATCCGGCAACAGCTTCTCGTCCATTTGACAAAAACCGCGATGGATTTGTATTAGGCGATGGTGGTGGCTCTCTAATTTTAGAAGAATATGAGCACGCTAAAGCTCGTGGCGCAAAAATTTATGCAGAAGTCGTTGGAAGTGGCCTATCTGCTGATGCTTTTCACATGACAGCTCCGCACCCAGAAGGATTGGGTGCAATAAATGTTATGAAATATGCATTGGAAGATGCAGGGATGAAACCCGAAGACATTGACTATATTAATGTACACGGAACATCTACACCGCTTGGAGATATAGCCGAGTCCAAAGCCATTCTTGGTGTTTTTGGAGAGCATGCATACAATTTGAACATTAGCTCAACAAAATCTATGACCGGACACTTATTGGGTGCGGCAGGAATTATTGAAGCTATTGCATGTATTCTTACTGTAAAAAATGACATTATTCCTCCAACAATCAATCATTTTACGGATGATGAAGAATTTGACCCAAAGCTAAATTTTACTTTTAACAAAGCTGTAAAAAGAGAAGTTAAAGCAGCATTGAGCAATACTTTTGGATTTGGAGGTCATAATGCTTCAGCAATTTTCAAAAAAATCTAAGTATTGAGTCTATTCAGAGGAATAAAATATTTTCTTCTTACTGACAACAGCAAACAAAAAACCTTACGACAAATTCTTGGATTTTATCCTCGAAACTTTACGTTGTACGATCAAGCTTTTACGCACAAATCTGTTGTGAAAGATAACCAAGAGAATGACAAAGTCAGCAATGAGCGACTGGAATTTTTAGGAGACGCGGTACTAGGTGCTATTGTAGCAGAATATTTTTTTCAAAAATTTCCTTTTGAAGATGAAGGGTTTTTAACCAAAATTCGATCAAAACTTGTTAGCCGAAATTTCTTAAACCAATTATCGGTAGATATAGGATTAGATACCTTTCTTGAAACCTCAGTTGATTTAACTCGCTCTAAATCGATATTTGGAGATGCATTTGAAGCACTTATAGGAGCTATCTATTTAGACAAAGGATACGAGCAATGCAAAAAGTTTGTAGTAAACAAAATCATTAAAGATTATGTAGATGTTGAAGAGCTTTTAGCTACGGAAACAAACTTCAAAAGCAAACTAATTGAATATTCTCAGAGTAAAAAAATGACTTATAAATTTCACACTCTCGCGGTAGAAACGGAAAGTTCAAAGTTTTTTAAGTGCGAATTAACCGTAGGTAAAGCAGATCCAACAGTAGGAGAGGGAAATTCAAAAAAAAGAGCCGAACAGGAAGCTGCTCGACTGTTTTTTGAAACATATTAATTTCTTTATTCTACATTACTCCAAACCCGAGAGCATCTCTTTCAATCCTGTAATTACATCTACCTCAACAGAATCTATTTGCTTTAAAATAGCAATATCGTAAGAAATCCAATCTCCCAAATGAATTAAATAAAGAGCTTGTTGAATTCTGCCTTCTCCTTTCGCAAACACTTCATTAACGTTACTCGTGTATTTTAATGCAATTTCTTTTGACTTTTCAATTCTAGCTGTATTTCTGTAATATTCATCATTAGACCTAAAAAATAGTACTGAAAGATCTTCGCTTTTAGTTCTCCAACCTACCAACTCGTTGTGATTCATTTCAGGAATTACATGATGAGAAGACAACATTTTGGAATTTTCAGCTACCTGTTGTCTAAATCGAACGGCAACTCCTTCCATTGGGGCCTCAGTATAAATTATTGGAAAAGTGCCATGTAAGTTACTAGCTATTTGCTTTGCTTCTGCTTGAATAGCATTTTCATCGGCATCCATCAGGCTAATTGCGCCCTCAAGGTTCCCAATAAAATCATCGCTAATTAAACCATATTGATTTAACGCAAAAAATAGCTGGGGAAATGACAAACCGAATGCGGCTCTTGGAGGAAAGCCTCCTCTAATTTGTATGATGTTATGATCGTTTTCCTTTGCGATTTCTGCAAACTTTCCACCAGAGGTGATTATAGCTATTTCTGCCCCTTTGTCATAAGCTTGTTCATACATTTCCAATGTTTCTTCTGTATTTCCAGAATAAGAACAACAAATGACTAGGGTATCTTGATTAACGAATGAAGGTATCTTATAGTTTTTATTGATAGTAATTGGTACTACACATTGCTCACTTACTAATTGACTAATAATTGTTCCACCTATCCCTGAACCGCCTAAACCACAAATCAATACATTCATTAAAGAATTGTCTGTATTAGAGAAATCAGCCTTCTTACCAACTTCCATTGACTCTTTAAGGTGAGAGGTAAAACCTGAGATTAATTCATCCATCATAGCTATTTAATTTTAAGGAATGCAAAGTAACCAAAAAAAGCTCCATATTCAGTAAACTAAGGCGTTAACCTAGCCTTTTTTTAAGCGACTAAATATTATCTTTGCGTTCAAATTTTTCAAAATGAGCATTGGCCTAACAGAACAAGAAAAAGTAAGAAGAGTAACGCTAGAACGATTGATAGATTTGGGTATAAACCCCTATCCTGCAAAGCTTTTCCCAATCAATTCAAATTCCAAAGAAATTAAAGAAGGCTATAAGCAAGATGAAAACAATTTTCAAGAAGTTATTATTGCAGGTCGTTTTATGAGTAAACGAATTATGGGTAAGGCTTCTTTTGCTGAAATTCAAGATGCTCATGGAAAAATTCAAATCTACATTAGTAGAGATGATATTTGTGATGGAGACGATAAAACGATGTACAATGACGTTTTTAAGAAATATCTTGACATTGGTGACATTGTTGGAATCAAGGGAAGAGTTTTTATTACTCAAGTAGGAGAAATCTCGGTTCATGCAACAGAATTAATTTTACTTACCAAGTCTTTGCGCCCATTACCGATAGTAAAAACAGATAGTGATGGAAAAACGCACGATGCTTTTACAGATCCTGAGCAACGTTATCGCCAACGATACACTGATTTAATTGTAAATCCTCATGTAAAAGATGCTTTTATCAAACGTACGAAATTGACCAATTCGATGCGTCAATTTTTGAACGACAAAGACTACTTAGAAGTTGAGACTCCAATTTTACAACCCATTTATGGTGGTGCAGCAGCTCGTCCGTTTAAAACACATCACAATACATTAGACATGACGTTGTATTTAAGAATAGCCAACGAGCTATATCTTAAAAAATTAATTGTTGGCGGGTTTGATGGAGTATATGAATTTGCAAAAGATTTTAGAAACGAAGGAATGAGTCGTTTTCATAATCCGGAATTCACCCAAATGGAGCTTTATGTTGCATACAAAGACTATTACTGGATGATGGATTTAGTGGAAGAAATGGTTGAAAAAATTGCGCTTGATATTCACGGGAAAACCGATGTTCAAGTTGGGGAAAACATCATTAACTTTCAACGACCGTGGAAACGGTATACTATGTATGAAGCAATTGAGCACTTTACAGGAATTGACATTTCTGAGATGGAGGAGGCTGAATTGAGAGTTACCGCTGAAAAATTGAATGTACCAATTGATGACACAATGGGTCGAGGGAAATTAATCGATGAAATTTTTGGTGAAAAATGTGAGCCCCTTTTAATTCAACCAACATTTATTACCGATTATCCGGTTGAAATGTCTCCATTGGCTAAAAAGCATAGAAGTAAAGAAGGCCTAGTAGAGCGATTCGAAGCTGTTTGTAATGGAAAAGAGATCTGCAATGCATACTCGGAATTAAACGACCCAATAGACCAAAGAGCACGTTTCGAAGAACAATTAGAGCTTGGTAAAAGAGGAGATGACGAAGCAATGATTTTAGATGAAGATTTTTTAAGAGCCATAGAAATTGGAATGCCTCCAACATCTGGTTTAGGAATTGGAATCGATAGACTTGCTATGATTATGACGAACTCCAATTCAATACAAGATGTTTTGTTCTTCCCACAAATGAGACCAGAGAAAAAAGCACTTGAATTGAGCGACTCGGAAAAAGCAATTTTTGAGATACTAAAAAAAGAAGGTAACTTAGAGATTGCCACATTAAAGGAAAAGTCGAGATTAAGTGGTAAACAGTGGGATAAAGGAATGAAGGGTTTAGGGAAGCTTGGCTTAACTAAAGTAGAGGTCGAAGGAGATTTGAAAACAGTAGTGCTGAAGTAGATAGTTTAGAAGTTAGAAGTTAGAAGTTAGAAGTTAGAAGTTAGAAGTTAGAAGTTAGAA
>CAJXRL010000056.1 GCA_913059105.1 uncultured Flavobacteriales bacterium | reverse complement strand
GTGGGCTCGGAGATGTGTATAAGAGACAGGTTCGTACGTTAACTAAAATCAATTTAAAAGATTTTGAATTTGAAGGAATTAGCTACTTGTCAGAGACGGATGAATTGCTCATTGCCTGTAAAAGAACCTCAATGGAAAACTTAGATTCATTTATTAATATTTACTCCTTTTCTTTAAAAAACTTTTCTTTAAATACAACACCCGTTATTCAGATTCCAAAATCAGAAAATCTAAAGAAATTTCATGCTAGTGGAATAGCAGTTGATTCTGCTAATTTGTATATAGTAAGCGGAAAATCTGCACAATTACTCATTTACAATTTGGAAAATAATAGTTTAGGAAATGTAATTCGTTTTGAAGCGGACGAATTACCTCAATTAGAAGGAGTAACTTTATTGAGCAAAGAAATCGTTGTTGTTTCAGAAAAAGCAGAACGAAAGTCTGCAAAACTTTATAGATTTACAAAAAATTGAAGAATTATTTAACCCTTATTTTAGTAGCGTTTATCTTGTATTCTTGTCAAAAGAAGGAAGTATATATTAAGTCGGAAATTGCTCATAAGCAAGCTTCTTACCAGTCATTTGATCCTTTAAATGAAGTTTATTTAATCGGAGATGTAGGGGAAGATGTTGAAAAGTCTAAAGCTGCCCTTGCTTTGCTTTCTAATGAATTGAAAAAAGGGAATAACGAAAATTCTGCTGTTGTGTTTCTAGGAGATAATATTTATCCGAGAGGACTGCACCCAGAAGGAACTGAGGAGAGGGTTGAGGATGAAAAACGTATAAATGCTCAGCTAGATGCTCTTAAAGGGTTTATAGGCAAGATTGTTTTTATTCCAGGGAATCATGATTGGGACAAAGGCGGGAAGGCAGGTTTTGAAGCAGTAAAAAGACAAGAAAATTATATTCAAAAATATTTAGATTCTAAAGTATTTCATCCAAGTGATGGATGCGCCGGGCCTAAAGAAATTAGCGTTTCTGATAATCTTACCATTATTGCGATTGATACTCAATGGTGGTTGCATAAATATGAAAAAGGAAGAGGAGAAACCGACGATTGTAAGTACACTACAAAAGAAGATTTCCTGATTGCTTTTAAGGAACTCTTGAAGAAAAACAGAGAGAAGCAAGTTATTGTGGTTGGCCATCATCCCATGTATAGTAATGGTAGACATGGAGGATATTTTACATTGAAGGATCATTTATTTCCTCTTTCAAATTTGAACTCTAAGCTTCTTATACCTCTTCCGGTTATTGGTTCCTTATATCCTTTTTACAGATCCTTTATTGGCAATATTCAAGATATTCCGAACCCAACATATCAAAAAATACAATCAAGTTTAACTAATGCAATTGCGCAATACGACAATGTTATATATGCCTCAGGTCATGAGCACAACTTGCAGTATTTTAATACAAAGAATGCGCATTATATTGTAAGTGGTTCAGGTTCGAAAGTCAGCCCACTAAGATTAAATAATAAAATGGATTTTGGGGCAGAACAAAGAGGTTTTGCAAAAGTGGAATTCTCTAGAGAAGGAGGTGCTGTCTTGAAATACTTTTCTGCGGAAAAATCTAGAATAGATAATCCAGTTATATTCAATCAGAAATTGTATTCAAAGTATAACAAGGAGTTTGGAGTTGCAACAATGGAAAATCGTACTTCTTACAAAGGTTTATATAAGACTGTCGTTCCGGATAGTACTTATGCAGCGTCAAATGCAAAAAAAGTGTTTTTTGGTGATTTGCATCGAGATATATGGACTCAATCAATAGAAGTTCCATACTTGGATATACATTTTGTTCATGGTGGTTTAAAGCCGATTGAAAAAGGCGGAGGGCAGCAAACTGTCTCCTTGAAAATGCGCGGTGGAGATGGGAAGACATACAAACTGAGGGAAATTAGAAAAAGTGCTGAATTTCTAGTTCAACGAGAATTGAGAGGAACGGCGGCGCAGGACCTAGTATATGATGGACTATCAGGCTCACATCCTTATGCTTCACCTGCAATTGCTGAATTAATGAAATCGGCTGAGCTTTATTACATCAACTCCCAGTTGGTTTACATTCCTAAAGACTCCATATTAGGAGATTACATGGATGAATTCGGAGGGCAATTGGCAATTCTAGAAGTGCATCCATCGAAGGATCTGTCCGATATGTCCAATTTTGGAAATAGTAAAAAGATAATCAATACAGAAAAAGCAATAGGAGAGCTTCAAACACATCAAAATCATACTATAGACAAGGAGTTTGCTTTACGCAGCCGGATGATGGATATGCTAATTGGAGATTGGGATAGGCATGATGATCAATGGAGATGGGCTACATTTAAAGTAAATGGACAAACTTCATACCGACCAATTCCTAGAGATAGGGATCAAGCGTTTTTTAAGTTTGACGGTGTTGTGATGAATATTACGAATCGAAAATGGTTGATACGGAAATTTCAACCTTTTCAAAATGAAGTTCGAGATATAGCGGGGTTAAATTTTAATGCACGATATTTTGATAGATCTTTTCTAGTAGAAGCAGATTTAGAAGATTGGGTGAGGGCAGCAGAATATATTCAATCTAGAATTACAGATTCGGCTATTGATAATGCTTTGAATGCATTACCGAAAGAATCTATTGCATTAAATGGAAGTGAAATCAAGCAGATTTTGATCGAAAGGAATAAGAACTTAGTTGAATTTGCAAAAAGATACTACAAGGTATTAGCAAAAGAAGTAGACGTAGTTGGCACTACTAAGAAAGATTATTTTGAAGTAATACGAAGAGATGGAGGAGAAGTTGAAGTAAATATATATCCAAGAAAAAAAGGAAAAAAGGTAGAAAAGAAACGCTTTTACCATCGAGTTTTTTATAAGGGGCAGACAAAAGAGATCAGGCTTTATGGCTTAGATGGGAAGGATGAATATAAAATCGAAGGGGAAGCTGATAAAAGTATCTTGGTAAGAATTATTGGTGGAGAAAGTCACGACAAAATTGAGGACCAATCTAAAGTTCATGGATGGAGGAAATTGACCAAGGTATACGAACTGGATGGGAATAATGAGATAGAAAAATCTGCAGAGACTAATGTAAAATATAGAGATAGTACCGATGAATTATTTTATGATAGAAAAGCTTTTGCATATAATTCTCTTGTGCCAATGCCATCCATTGGTTTCAATCAAGATGATGGATTTATCTTAGGTCCGGGAATAGTTTATACAAAGCATGGATTTGATAAAAAGCCATTTGCACAGCGACACAGCCTCATAGCCAACTATACGTTTAGAGCAAAGGGAATAAATGTTTATTATGACGGGCACTTTACCGAATTTGTAGGCAAACAAGACCTACTAATCGAAGGGAAAATTAACCAGCCAATGGTGTATCGCTTTTACGGAATAGGAAATGATACGAAGCCTACTGAATTTCAGTTAAATAATTCTGCGATCAGATTAAATAATAATGAGATAGATATAAGTTTTTCTAGGCCTAATGCAAATTTATCTAGTAAATTGAACCTGTTATTAGGGTATAGACATGTTGGAATTGATGATAATAGTGATATTAGTTTTGGCCTAAATAGTGAAAAGCAAGAGTTTTTTACCTACGGATTGTCTTATTCTTATGTGAACGTTGATAAGCCTTTAAGTCCAACTAAAGGAATTCGTTTCTCAACTGCAGTATCAAATACTTTATCAATTGTAAACGAAGATGTTGATTATATTCTTTTAGAAAGTCAATTGTCCCTTTATTTTCCTTTGGGATTCTTTAAAAAACAATCAGTCATTGCATTCAGAGCTGCATATTCAGGTAATTTTGGTGATTACGCTTTCTATCAAGCCAATTTTTTGAGTGGAACTAATGAAGTTAGAGGTCTATCTCGAAATCGATATGCTGGAGACTCGAAGTTGTTTGGTAACTTGGAGTTTAGGAAAAGTTTTATCAAAATTAAAAATACAGTGGCTTTAGTTGATCTCGGTGTTTTAGCGCATGCGGATGTTGGAAGAGTTTGGGTTGAAAATTCAACTTCCGATACTTGGCATAATTCAGTAGGCGGCGGTTTTTTTATAAATGTAATGGACTTCTTTGCCTTGGTTGGGACGTATTCTATTTCAGATCAGGATGAGCTAGTGAATGTAGGAACAAGGTTTTATTTCTAAAAATAATTAATGGACGTTTGGACTCAATAATATGGAGATTGATTCGTTTCTAACCAAATAGTAATTTATAAAAATTCTAATTAATTTGACAACAGTGGATTTGATAGAAAGTATAAAGGTTTACGTGAGAAACAGCTTTGAGCAGTCTAAGAATGGTCAGTTGCCGTATCATAATTGGAAACACTCTGAGAATGTTTTTAATGCTACTACATTAATTGCTGGCAATGTAAATATTACGTTGAGTGATGATGAAATGGAGCAACTAAAAATTGCTGCTTTGTTTCATGATATGGGGTATTTAGAATCTTCGGTTGACCATGAAGAAAGAAGTGCCGTTATTGCTGAAAAATTTTTAAAAGAGAAAAATTATCCTTCCAATTCAATTGAAGAAGTAAAACGTTTTATTCGAGCAACAAAATTGAAGCATACTCCAAAAGACGATTTGGAGAGAATTATTATGGATGCAGATTTATCTCATCTAGGACGAAAGAACTATTTGCAGACTACTTATAAATATTTAAAAGATGAGATTTCAGACGCTCAAAAGGAGAGTCTTACGGATAAGGACTGGGCGGAAAGTTGTTTTTCTTTTTTAAAAGCCCATGAATTTATGACTGATTATGCAAAAAAGCATTTTGGAGCAACTAAGAGGAAAAATATGGAAGACTTGAAAACTATTGTGAATGAGTCGAGGGAGGATAAGAGTTTGGTTGAGAAGAAGAAAAAGAAAGCAAAGCCCGATAAAGAAGTGCAAGGAAATCCATTGAAGGGAGTAGAAACAATGTTTAGAATCGCTTTAAAAAATCATGTTAGCTTAAGTGCGATTGCTGACAATAAGGCAAATACATTGATTTCAGTTAATGCAATTATCATTTCAATTGTCTTATCGGCGCTCTTTCCTAAGCTAGATTCAAATCCTTACTTGTTTTATCCAAGTGTGACTATTTTGATAGGTTCTTTCATCACCATTATATTGGCTATTCTCTCAACTATACCTAATGTAACTAGAGGTGAGGTCAATAAAGAGGAAGTGAATGAGAAGAAAGGGAATTTGTTGTTTTTTGGGAACTTCCATAAAATGAAACTTGAAGATTTTGAATGGAGTATGTCACAGCTTATGGAATCCAAAGATTATATATACAGTTCAATGTCTCGTGATTTATTCTTCTTAGGAAAAGTATTAAACAAGAAATATATGCTTTTAAGATATGCTTATTTTGCATTTATGTTAGGTCTTTTTTCTTCTATTGTAGTTTTTGTGTTAAATGTTATTCCGTTTCTAGGAACGAATAATTAGCAATTCGTTTTTTTTCTGTTCAGCCGTCACACTTTCCTTAACTTTACCTTTCTAAAATTGTGAAGAATAATGTTTGAGAATTTATCCGACAAGCTCGACCGGGCATTTAAAGTATTAAAAGGTCAAGGTCAAATTACAGAAGTTAACGTAGCAGAAACAACAAAAGAAATTAGACGTGCTCTGCTAGATGCCGATGTGAATTACAAAACAGCTAAGACTTTTTCTGATGCAGTAAAGGACAAAGCCATAGGTCAAAATGTTTTGACATCTGTTTCTCCAAGTCAGCTTTTTACCAAGATTACCCACGACGAGCTTTCTAAATTAATGGGAGGCGAACAGGTGGAGATTGATTTATCTGGAAACCCTTCGGTTATTTTAATTGCGGGTTTACAAGGTTCTGGTAAGACTACTTTTTCAGGAAAATTAGCGCACTTGCTACTAAACAAAAGAAAAAGAAATCCACTATTGGTAGCCTGCGATGTTTATCGTCCTGCCGCAGTTGACCAACTTGAAGTATTAGGAGGGCAAATAGGAGTTGAGGTTTATTCAGATAAAGACAATAAAGACCCCGTTTCAATTGCTAAAGCCGCTATTGTACATGCAAAATCGAAAGGGTACGATACAGTTATTGTAGATACCGCCGGTCGATTAGCGGTTGATACGCAAATGATGGCAGAAATTGCTGCGGTGAAACAGGCCATTTCTCCTTCTGAAACCTTGTTTGTAGTTGATTCTATGACAGGGCAAGATGCAGTGAATACGGCTAAAGCGTTTAACGAAAAGATAAACTTTGATGGTGTTGTTCTGACAAAATTAGATGGTGATACTCGTGGTGGAGCTGCACTTTCTATTCGTTCAGTTGTTGACAAACCAATTAAATTTGTTGGTACAGGAGAAAAGATGGAAGCGCTAGATTTGTTTTATCCAACGAGGATGGCTGATCGTATATTGGGCATGGGTGATGTTGTTTCTTTAGTAGAAAGAGCACAAGAGCAATATGATGAAGAAAAGGCTCGTAGACTTCAAAAAAGAATTGCTAAGAATCAGTTCGATTTCAATGATTTCCTAGATCAAATTAATCAGATCAAGAAAATGGGAAACATGAAAGATTTAGTTGGGATGATTCCGGGAGTGGGCAAAGCTATTAAAGATGTAGATATTGATGATGACGCTTTTAAAGGAATAGAAGCCATGATCTATTCTATGACTCCTGAAGAAAGAGGTAATCCAAAAATTATCAACGGCACAAGAAGAAAGAGAATTGCAGCAGGAAGTGGAAATACGATTCAAGAATTGAATAAATTATTGAAGCAGTTTGAACAAACCAGCAAGATGATGAAGATGATGGGTAACAAACAAAACATGGCTAAAATGATGAAGAACATGCCAAATATGCAAGGCGGAATAGGTAGATAATTATGCAACTATTAGACGGTAAAAAAACGGCTGCTGAAATTAAGATTGAAGTAGCTGAAGAAATTCAAAGAGTTAAGTCGAAAGGTGGAAAGACTCCTCACTTGGCTGCAGTTTTAGTAGGCAATAGTGGCGCAAGTGTTACTTATGTGAATGCAAAAATTACTGCCTGTGAGACAGTCGGGATGCATAGCTCTATTGTTCGTATGAATGATACTGTAACGGAAAAAGAACTGTTAGAAGAAGTTGATCGATTGAATAAGGATAATGACGTTGATGGTTTTATTGTTCAATTGCCACTACCAAAGCACATCAGCGATAAAAAAGTCACTGAAGCAATTTCTCCTGATAAAGACGTAGATGGATTTCATCCTTGGAACATAGGCAAAATGA
Organism: uncultured Flavobacteriales bacterium; assembly: GCA_913059105.1. Lineage (GTDB taxonomy): Bacteria > Bacteroidota > Bacteroidia > Flavobacteriales_E > Vicingaceae > NORP294. Next base: position 5,475 of record CAJXRL010000056.1, on the reverse strand, counting down.
TGTTGAATTTACCAACATTTTTACCTGCAACACCATATGGCATATTGCAATTAATAGAACGTTACAATATCGAAACAACTGGAAAGCACTGTGTTGTGGTTGGCAGAAGTTCTATTGTTGGTTCACCTATTGCTAATTTAATGTCTCGAAACTCTTATCCGGGTAACTGCACTGTTACTTTGACACATAGCAGAACGGTGAATTTGAAAGAAATAACACTTTCTGCGGACATCTTGATTGTAGCCTTAGGTAAGCCGGAGTTTATAACGGCGGACATGGTAAGTGAAGGAGTTGTAGTTTTTGACGTCGGCATTACTCGCAAAGCTGATAAAACAAAAAAGTCTGGGTATAAATTGTTTGGGGATGTGGAATTTAAAGGAGTTTCAGAAAAAGCATCATTTATAACACCAGTTCCTGGAGGGGTTGGTCCAATGACCATTGTTTCATTGCTAAAAAATACACTGTTGGCAGCAAAAGGTAAGTAGTATCGTAATTGTGATATTTCTGTGATATGTTCTTATTTTTTTGGTCTTACATTTGACATTATCATTATTTATCCTTTGAAATGGCTGCACAGAATTCAAAATTATGGCATCTGGAACAAATAAATTTGTTCAAAAATTTATCTGACCAAGAGTTGGAAGAATTGAATGAATTAACGGTGATGAAAACGGCAGATAAAAACCAATTTATCTATTTTCCAAAGGAGCCAAGTAAAATTTTATTCTTTCTTAAAGCAGGCCGTATAAAAATTGGAAGCTACTCACAAGATGGAAAAGAGGTAATAAAAGCAATTCTATATCCGGGAGAAGTTTTTGGCGAGATGGGAATTGTAGGAGAAGAAAGCCGGAAAGATTTTGCTGTTGCGATGGACTCAGATACTAGAATGTGCACCCTTCATGTTGATCAGTTCAAAAAAATGATGCATGAAAATTCTGAACTAAGCTTAGAAGTAACAAAGAACATTGGAGAAAAGCTCAGAAACATCGAAAGAAGGTTGGAGTCTTTAATATTTAAAGATGCTAGAGAAAGAATCATTGATTTCATGAAAGAAATGGCACTGAAATACGGTAAAAAAATTGGTGTTGAAGTGCTCGTAAAACACGATTTGACGCATCAAGATATTGCCAATCTTACTGCAACTTCTAGGCAAACTGTTACGACAGTTTTAAATGATTTAAAAGAGAAAGATTTAATTTACATGGAACGTAAGCGTTTCTTAATTAGAGAATTAGACAACCTAGCCTAGTGTATACATTATTTACAGCAAATAATTGCCATCAATGTACCCAAGTTGAGACATTCTTAACTAAGAATAATGTCGTGTTTAGAAAAGTGAATGTTGATGTTTCAGAAGAACGGCCACCCATTCAAATTTTTGCATTTCCTGCTCTTTTCATCGGCGAACAATTGCTTGGCTATGGAACAGACATTAATGATTATGTCAAAAAAAAATCTCAAACGTAGTAGCTTGAGATTATAATTCAATTCACGAAATATATTTTCCTATTTTTCTTCTCTAGGGTTTCCTGGACTCACTTTTAAGTTTCTTCCTAGGTGATCAAATCCATCTAATGCTTCAACTGCTTTTGTTCCTGCTTCGTCAGTCATTTCAACGAAACCAAAGCCTTTAGATCGTCCAGTAAATTTGTCTTGAATTATTTTAACTGAGGTGACATCACCGTACTCAGCAAATAAATTTCCTAAATCGTCTTCAGTAGATTTATACGAAATATTTCCTACGTAAATGTTCATGATATAATTTTTTAGTTCTAAACAAAGAAAAGAAATATTTTGTAAATATTTGGATTTCAAATAGAATATCATACGTGGAGGGAAATACGCGACCTTATAAATAATTGCTATTCTCTATTTATTTTACTAACAAATTCTGTTACATATTTATCCCAAGGTATTGATTGGTAGGCATTTTCTCCGAAGTATGTAATAATTTGTTCAAGACTTTTTGCATCTTGAAATCCTGCGATTGCTGGGTGCATAAGTTCTACATTGTTATCCAGATAAACAATTGAGGGGTAGGTCATTTTACCATTTAATAGGGCAACTGCAAGCTGATGAGGACCTCTTTTTTTCGTTAAATTTTCATTGATAAACATTTGTTGACCTAGAATTATAGTGTCTTTCCGCTCGGCGTTTAACTTAACCGCCCAATAATTCTCGTTGATGTACTTTATAATAACAGGATTTTTAAAGGTACTAGCATCCATCTTTTTGCACCAACCGCACCAATTAGTGTATATATCAACAATAAATTTTTTAGGTTCTGTTTCGTTGCGTTTTACAGCTTCTTCAAAGCTCAACCACTCAATTTTATCTTCTTGAGCAGAACTACCGAGTCCTATTACAATGCAAAAAATCAGAAGTATCAATTTATTCATACTATAAAGTTGCTGATTTTTTTCTGTTGCGAAGGTGAATATTTGTTAAACTATTATTTAGGTAAAATGGGATTCAAATCAGTTTTGTTTTCAATCAGAACGCTATCTTTGCTACAATGAAGAACTCAGTTCTCTTTTTATTTTTTATGTTTTCTGTTTGTGCTATATGGGCGCAGGATAAAGTAATAGCTGACGATAGTTTACAATTGGTATACAGAAATATAGGGCGATTTGAACCAATTCAGAAAGAGCCTTACTTTGATGCAAATTCTTTTCGAAGATATCGACCACTACCAAATCAACTATCAGCTTTTGCAAGATCTGGAAACAATGGTTTGCCAAGCCACTCGTATCGTTTTTCTATGCAAGATTGGAATTCGAATTCTGTTCTTGGTGGGTTTCAACCGTTGCTGTTTACAAAGGACTCCTTGCGATTCTATGCAACTTCAAGACCATTCACCCAATTGAGTTTTGTAAGCGGATCTAAAAAAGAGCAACAGTTTAGCATTTTTCACACTCAAAACTTAGGGGAAGGTATGAACTTGGCTTTTAATTACCGAAGAATTAATACCGCTGGCTTTTATATTCGACAGCTAGCAACCCATACCCAATTCAATGCTACTGTTAGTTTGAAGAGCAGAGACCAGCGTTTTACATCGGATTTGTATTATTTGATTAATGATTTAGAAAACCAAGAGAATGGAGGAGTGGTCCTTTCAAATCAAGAGTCAGAAACAGATAACACAATTCTATTGAATATCAATTTGCGAAATGCTCAGAATCAATCTAAAACCCAAAATTGGGGGGCTAAATCAGCTTTTGATTTGTTTTACATTGACACAACTAAAAATTCTCTATTTTCCGTTTCTCATGAATTTAATTGGTTAAAAGTATATCGTAAATACAGCGATAACTTAAGTGATTCTCCTGACTTCTATGAAACGAGCATTTTTGATGAACTGAATAGTAACGATAGCAGTTTTACCCAGACCATTTCTAATGAAGTGTATGGAAATATTTTGGGCAATAAAATACAAGTAGGGTTCAAGAATGAACAGTTACAATGGTTTCAAAATTATTTGATTGATGAGCAAGCAAGTTCTAACTTTTTGCTGGCTAATGCCAATTTGATAGCCTTGGGCATTGATTTTTCTACTTCTTTTGAAAAAGGTATTTCAGGTTTCCATGAAAATGAATTGGATTGGAAATTAAGCGCTAGCGTAAGAGAAATAAAATCCTTCCAATTGAAGTTATATACTAGAGCTAGTAAAAAACAACCGGATTATTTAATTGCAAACCAGCGGGCAAATCACAATTATTATAACACAAACTTCAATACTTCAAACCAACTGCAAATAGGTGGGACGATTCGTCAAGAAGAATATCAATTTTCAATTGATTTGAATTACAGGTTGTTGAATGATGTGGTATATTTGGATAGTAATCAAATTGCTCAACAAGAGGGTGATGAGATTTCTGTATTACAAGTGAACATTAGAAAGAACTTTAGGTTTTTGAAGCATTTTAAGTTAAATAATCACCTACAAATTCAAGCTATTTCTAATACCTCCATTGTCCCCCTGCCTGCTTTAACTTCTTTTCATTCTTTGTATTATGAGAATGACTTCTTTAAGAATTCTTTAAATGTTCAATTGGGTAGTGATGTAGCTTATATTGGGGAGTACAACGGATATGGTTATTCACCTAGTTTGGCTCAGTTCCATTTGAGAAATGAAAATGCAGGAATGTTGGGCGATATTATTCAATTAGATGTTTTTGTCAGCCTGCGCATTCTCAAGTCGGCAAGAATCTTTGCGAAGCTGGAAAACATAACAGGAAAGCCTTTTTCTGAAGACTCTTATCGAATAGAGAACTACCCGGTTCCGGGTCAGGTTCTAAAAATGGGTTTAAGTTGGAGAATGCTGAATTAGGAAATGGTCTAGTATGAGCCAGCAACCTATTTAAGTTATTCCTTCACCAACTTTCCAATTCCACGAACTTCATTTACAGCGTACCTGATCGCTTTATCTTCAAGATAAAGCCCTATTTCCAAATATCCACTCCTGGGGCACTATGCCCCGTATGGTCTCCTATTAGTTTATTTTTTGTTTGCTTGCTCCAAGCCAATGCTCAAGTAATGAATCAAAAGAAAAAATTAGAATGATAACAACTATTGTTGCTCCTAACGTGAGCAACCTCTTTTTGAACAATACGTTAGATTTTGTAGGAAAGCTAATTAACGTTTGGTATGATTCAATCACTTTTTCTTTATTGAAAAAGAGGATTGACAATAACATAAGAAGAACTATGATAGCATTTGCTAAAGCTGGATAAACATCAAGAAAAAGGATATCAAATAGTATAATGTTTACCATTATTGGAATTAGGAGCAATACTCCAATAAGCTTCGTTCTATTCCATAATAAAAACCACGCACCAACAAGTTGGGTAATTCCTATAAAAAGGATGTAGAAATAAGAATGCCCCATAAAGGTCCACGCCAATGAAAAACTGCTGACTTCACCTAAGGTTGTATTTGCAATCTCAGCTGGTAATTTCCCTTTCATATAAAATTGACCACCTAGTAATTTCGAAATCCCATAAATGTTAAGAATGATGAAAACGCACTGTCTAAAAACAAGTTCAACTAATTCTTTTAAGTCCTTTTTCATTATTTACAGTGTTTTTGTAATTCGGTAGCACATCTATTCAAATCCCTTCAACAAAATTTAAAAAGACTTTTTTATGTAGTTCAAGATCCATATTAGGAGAAAGTGCTACGCGGGCAATGTAATCTTTATCACCTTCTTTAGTAGTCCCTTGAGTAGATGTTGCTGGTATTGTCCAATAACATCCATTTAACTGCCCGTAGCTTACACAGTACTTGCTTTCATGGGGAATCTCTGTAATCATTAAATTGATTAATTTATGATTTAGCTCTCTTTTGTAAAATTCCTTTTCTTCATTAGTTTTCCCTTTGGTAGGGAGGTCTAATGAAAAAACAGATGGGGTAAATCCTTGGCTTGCCAATTCTTCTGAAACGAAATTAATTTTTGCTTCCGGTAAAGTATCGTTG
>CAJXRL010000055.1 GCA_913059105.1 uncultured Flavobacteriales bacterium | reverse complement strand
GAGATTTCTGCCTGTCTCGTGGGCTCGGAGATGTGTATAAGAGACAGATTCAGGAATCATTGGCATATATAATACTACCCGATCGCCTTTTTTAACCCCTTGGCTTTTTAGCCCATTGGCAAACGCACAAACTTTCTCATAAAGTTCTCTGTATGTAAATTTTTTAAACTGCTCCTTTGGGTCATTTGGCTCCCATATGACGGCTAATTTATTCCCTCTCTTCTCTAAATGTCTGTCTAGTGCATTTTCAGTAATGTTCAACTTGCCGTTCAAAAACCATTTTATATCTGGTTTCTCAAAATCGCAGTCCGATACCTTATCATAAGGCTTTTGCCAATGAAAAGTCTGTGCAATTTCGTCCCAAAAAGCATCAGGATCTTCTACACTCTTTTTGTACTGTAATTGGTAATCTTCGAACGATTTTATCTTTAAATCCATAGGTGATAATTTGCACCCCTAAGATATTAAAAAGATACGTTTAGAACGTAAAAATGCTGCAATTTGGTTTTACCAAATGCAGCATTCATAATTGAGTTTAATTTTCTTTTTAGTTCCCCGCGCCAGCTAAACCTGCCAATTCCTTATCAAACAGGTATAAACTTGAGGTATCGCTTCCAATCATTTCTAACTTGCCAATTATAGATTGAGCCAATTGCTCTTCTTCCATTTGCTCGGTCATATACCATTGCATGAAGTTGTTAGTCAAGTGGTCGTTCTCTTGTAAACAGGCGGTAATAATACTATTGATGCTTGCAGTAACAATAATTTCGTGCTCCAACAGACTTTTGAATACTTCCATTAAACTAGAAAAATCTTTCTTCGGAGCATCTAATGCAGGAACAGTAGCTTGACTACCTCGTTCGTTCAAGAATTTAATCAATTTTAACATGTGTTCTCTTTCTTCGTCAGAATGAGAGTATAAAAAATTAGCTGCCCCTTCAAAGCCTTTCGTATCTGCCCAGCAAGCCATGGCTAAATATGTTTGAGAGGAAGAAGCCTCTTTTTTTACTTGATCTTGAAGTAGTTGTTCAATATTTTTAGAAAGCATAATGTTATCTTTTTAGTTGTTCAAAGATACTGGAAAGTAGGCTATTTTGCCATTTCTGCATTCTAATAAATACAACAAACCCTGATATCCAAAAGTAAATCCAGCTAACCTTATCTATTCCTCAATCATATCTTCATAAAAATACCCTCTTCGTGGTATTGAAAACACAGAACTTTGAGGGTAAATTTGCGGCTCAAAACACCCGTTATTTAGATTCAGTCTAAATAAAAATAAGGAATATGAATAAATCAACATTCAAGACAATTGCCCTCATCGGTTTGAGTGTAATGACTGTTTTATCTTCTTGCAAAGAAGATGATGATGACAAAGTAAGACCTCTCGTACCACCAACTGCCACTCATTTTACAGATAGCAAAGTAGACCAGTTAGGCACTATTGACTTAGGCCCTTTTGTGATGCCAACTACCTATGATATTAGCGGATCTTATGCCCCAGGTGCGTATAACGGTCAAAAAAGAAGAATTGCTCAGTTACAAGAAATTGTAGATTCCTCAAGAAACGAACCTATATCTTGGGATTTGAAAGCAGCTATTGCCAATACACAATTAAATCAATTTGCAAGTACTGCCGCACAAGGAAACTCAAACCTTAGAACTAAAATTGATGAATTAAACTTCGACAATGGAAACACATCCGTCGCCGATCTTTTCGCTGATTTAGCTGATAGTTTAACGCTTTCGAGCCAAGCGAACTTTGCAGTATCTGCTAGTAACGGCACAGCCGGAATGATAACAACAGGCAGTAAAAAAAGACATGTTAGTGCCAATGGTTTGGAGTTTGCTCAATTACTTGAAAAAGGCTTATACGGTGCTTTATTGTATGACCAAATGGTAGACGATTATTTAAGACCAGTTCAAGCAGGAGCAATAAACTCTTCGGGAAACAATGAAACCGCAGTTGGTTCTGATTATGGTTCTGAAGGTACAGCGAGACAGCATGCATTTGACGAAGCTTTTGGTTATTTAGCTGCAAACTCAGCAACCTACCCAAACAGCTCTAACACAAGTAACGGTGACGGCTTATTTATTGCAAACTATACATTCGATTTTAGTGACGAAATTGAGACTGCTTTTGGAATAAACCCTTCAAAAAAACTAATGGATGCATTTATTTTTGGGCGCTCCGTATTAAAAGCTGGCCAAGGATTTGGACCGAGCAATGAAACTACCAATGAATTTTATTTCAATGCAGCAGTTTCAGATATCAAACTATATACAGAAATAGGGTTAGCAACAGCGGCTTATGGCTGTTTGAATGATGCAATTTCTGATGTAACGGATGCTGATAAAATTCATCACTTGTCAGAAGCTTTGGCTTTTATTTATGCTTTATCGTTCAATTCTGAAGGCAGACTAAGTGCAACACAAGCACACCATGTATTACAAGCAATTGGTTGGTCCACAAATGACACTTCTTTAGGCGGAGTGTACAACATTAACCTTTGGAATGTAACCGATGCACAGATGGAAAATGCTAAGAACTTATTAGATCAGGCATACCCAGGGTTTGGAGCATTGTCACTCTAAAAGCACTACAAAACAACATACATGATTAGAAAAAATACTAAATATACGTTTGTACTTAGAGCCATGATTTTCATTGTAATGGCGACTTTAAGTTTATCGTCGTGCAAAGAAGACGATGACTCAGGGGTAGTTGGAGATGACAATAATCAACCTTCTGCAGCCGACTTTACAAACCTTCTGACCAACCAAGTAAACGAAGTTATCATACCAACCATGATAACGTACCAAGCTAAAATGTCAAGTTTTGTAATTGCTGTGAACGGATTAGTAACATCAAGTGATACAACCAATCTCAATGCCACTCGCACCGCGTACAAAGAAGCATACCTCGCGTACCAGGCAGTTGCAGTTCACAATTATTACGCTACCTCGAATTTAGGATTGGTTGTAAGTACTAATCTATACCCGATTGACTCTTCCATGCTAAGCAATTTTATCGCCAATAGATCATATAACTTCGGAACTTCGGCACAAATGAGAGCCAATGGTTTTCCTGCATTGGACTTTATGTTGTACCAGGCTGCCGATGGTGTTGCCTACTTTAATGCAGACAGTAGTCGAATCGGCTTTCTTTCGGCCTTAGTTCGCAGCATGAAATCCAATGCCGACGACTTAGTGACACAATGGAGTGGTAATTTGAATGCCAATTTTATTGCAAATGGAGGAACTGCTCTTGGCAGCTCAATAAGCACCCAATTAAACGAAGGCTTAGTGTATTACGAAGACCATATTCGTGAAAACAAAGTTGGTATCCCAATCGGAAAATTGGGGCCAAACGATTCTCCTATTGCTCCAGACCCGACAAAAATTGAAAGCTATTATGAATCTATTGCTTCGGGAAATGAAGATTTTACATTAGAATTGGTAAAAGCAGCTGTAGAAGAAATGGAAGACTTCTACTTAGGTGAAACTTCGTTAAACATTAACGGTTCAGGCTACGATGACATGCTGCTCATTAGAAATCAGGCTGACGTAGATAAAGACATTCAAAACATTTTCGCAACCATTTATGCTAAAATAAACGAGAGAAATTCGATAAGCGGAAATCAAGAATTATACAACTCTTTACAAGCACTAGTGACCATTTATAAATCAGATGTATTGCCACTTCTAAATGTGCAAGACGCCGACGGACTAAACGATGGAGATTAATAACAAAGCAACATCAATCATTTAACAAGAAGTGCTATTTAATTGGGCCCTCTTTTGCTAGTTAACTATGCAAACAACATTAATAAAATTCAAAGAACTCTGCTTTAAACAAGTATCGAATGCTCCGCTGGTAGTGTTTCGAATTTTATTTGGCACCTTGTTGTTTTACAGTACCGTGCGAACTATATACAAGGGGTGGGTGCAAGAATTGTATGTGCTACCAGCGTATCATTTTACTTTTATTGAGGGTTTACCTCTACCATCTGCGGAGGCCATTTATACCATTTTTGGGCTACTTGCGCTGAGCTCTCTTTTCATGGTTTTTGGCTTGTTTTACAGAATTAGCACAGCAGTATTCTTTCTGCTTTTCACGTACGTTGAGTTGATTGATAAAACCTATTACCTCAACCACTATTACTTAGTTAGCACCTTGGTTTTTTGGATGATTCTGGTTCCCGCTCACCGAAGCTATTCCATTGATTCACTACTATTTCCAACTATTAAAAAAACGGTTTGCGACAATTGGTGTATCCTCATTTTTAAGGTTCAACTTTCAATGGTCTACTTTTTTGCAGGCCTAGCCAAAGTAAATGCAGACTGGTTATTACAAGCACAACCCTTAGCTACCTGGTTGCCTGGAAGGTATACTCTTCCAGTAATTGGCAAATGGCTATATTTAAAAGAAGTCGCCTTCCTGTTTAGTTGGTTGGGATGCCTTTACGATTTATCCATTTGGACATTTTTGTGGTTTAAACGAACACGATCTTTCGCGTATCTGTTTGTTCTCATTTTCCATATCCTCACGGGAATATTATTCCCAAGAATTGGGATGTTCCCATACATTATGATGGTGACAACGGTCATCTTCTTCTCAGCAAATTGGCATCAGAAATTGTTAGCTATTTTACCTATTAAAATTGAAACCTTTAGGAGTGAAGCCACTCATCAAAGAAGCACTCTTATTCCTATTATTCTTTTTCTCTATTTCATGATTCAACTATACATGCCATTAAGGTTTTTACACTACCCAGGTAATCTTTTTTGGACCGAAGATGGATATCGCTTTAGCTGGCGGGTTATGCTCATGGAAAAGAACGGGTACTCCAACTTTATTTTAAAAGATCCAAAATTAGATTTACAAAAGCAAATTGACCTAAATAACTATTTAACCGCATTTCAGCAACAGCAATTACGAAGCCAACCAGACTTGATTTTACAGTTTGCAAAACACATTGGTCAATTGCAAGAAAAGGAATTGGGCTACCCTCCAGAAATTTATGTTGAAAGTAGAATTTCATTAAACGGAAGGAGAAGTCAACTTTTTGTTGACGAAACGGTAGACCTGTACAACAACGGTAATTTTGACGCTAAAAATTGGTTGATCCCTTTATCAAAATAATGAAAAAATCAACGTCCCTTTTTTGTTTTTTATTCCTTGCTTTTTGTTCTCATCTTGCTGTTTCTCAACACACAGTAAACATTAGTGGAATTGTAATTTCACAGAACCACGAAGCAGTTGAGGATGTAGTTATTTACATAAAAAACAGCGCCGACTTTGTAATTACCGACAAACAGGGCAAATTCAACCTACAACTCCCTGCCTCAGTGTATACGCTCAGCTTACAAAGTTTAAACATTGTTCCCATTGAAGTTCCTATAAATCTTGTAAATGATACAAGCATTCAAATACAGGTTAAATTAAAAACAAACAGTATTGAAGAGGTTGTTGTGCAAGTGAATGAAGACCCTTTTGGCATAAGAAAACTGCGCCCAATGGAAAGCGGAGGATTGTACGAAGGCAAGAAAACTGAAGTCATCAACATTGAAAAATTAATAGGAAATAAAGCCAGCAACAACGCACGCCAAGCGTTTAGCAAAATACCTAGTTTAAACATTTGGGAAAGTGACAATGCCGGGCTGCAACTAGACATTGGAGGAAGAGGATTAAGCCCAAAAAGAACCTCTAATTTCAACACCAGACAAAACGGTTATGACATTAGTGCAGACGCATTGGGTTACCCCGAAAGCTATTACACTCCGCCCTTACAAGCTGTGCAACAAATTGAAGTTGTTAGAGGTGCAGGAGCATTACAATATGGGAGTCAATTTGGTGGTTTGGTAAACTTTAAAATGCGTAGAGGAAGCTCTAAAAAACGCTTCAACTTTGAAACAGAAAACACCTATGGAGCCAATAACTTTTTCAATACATTCAATAGCTTTCATGGTCAAATAAAAAAACTAAACTACTACAGCTATTTTCAATATAAACGAGGCGATGGTTGGAGAGCCAACTCCAACTTTGAACAAGTAGGTGCTTTTCTAGGCTTAGAATATGCCTTCTCAAATCGATTTAAATTTAGCTTTGATTACACCAACATGCACTACCTAAGTCAACAAGCAGGCGGCCTAACCGATGAAGCTTTCAAAAATGGCCCAAAGAGCTCTAACAGAGAACGAAACTGGTTTCGTGTAAATTGGAATTTAGCGGCGCTTCGTCTAGAGTATCAAATTTCATCAAATGCAAGATTGTACAGTCGAACCTTTGGGTTGTTGGCCAACAGAACATCGTTGGGCTTGCAAGAAACTCCAGATGCTGCAGACCCAATGTCGAACCGCGATTTAATTGACGGAAAATTTAAAAACATAGGAAACGAAACTCGATTTGTGTATCAATACGATGGCCTAAAAGGACTTCAAAACACCTTGCTAGTCGGAATTAGATTGTACCGAGGAGTCACCAATTTCAGTCAAGATTTTGGCACTGCAGATTCCGATGCAGGTTTTTCCAAAGTAGATACTTCTTTTTTAAATCGGCGGAGATCAGACTATAGATTTCCTAATCTTAATGCAGCAATTTTTATTGAGAAAATTGTAAAACTGAGTTCTACATTAAGTTTAATCCCTGGCCTTCGGTACGAGTACATTGAAACACAATCTCAAGGGGTTTTTACCAACTCCGTTAGAATAAACAGTTTTGGAGATTTTATTGAAGAGCTCAACAACGACAGTGCTAAAACCAACCGAAATATTTTATTGTACGGGCTCGGAATTTCCAAACAATTGGGTAAAAAATACAAACTATACGCCAACGTTACAGCGAATTACAGAGCTATCAATTTTACAGATGTGCAAATACAAACCAATACCCAAATAGTTGATCCCAACATAAAAGATGAAAGTGGGTACAACTTTGATTTGGGCGTTCGAAAAATGAATTTTACTCCGTTTTTTATTGAAGCAAGTTTATTCTATACGCTGTACGAAAATAGAATTGGCGAAGTAATTGACGACGGATTAAGACTTAGAACAAATATAGGCTCAGCTAGAATTTTTGGCTTTGAGCTTTATTTTGAGGTTGATGTTTTAAAAGCCATGAAGAAAAAGAGTCTTCACAAAGCAAGTGTGTTTTTTAATGGTTCTGTTAACCGAGGAGTATACACAGAAATAAATGATCGAGCGTTGGCCGGCGTGCGAGCGGGTAACAAGCTTGAAGATTTACCACAGTACAATATAAAATCTGGAATAACTTACGGCTTTAAAAAATTTACCTCCACCCTGCAAGGTACCTTTATTGGCCAGCAATTTTCTGATGCTGCCAATACAGAAGAATCCTTTAAAGGTGTGTTTGGCCCAATTCCGGCATACACTGTTTATGATATATCGGCCAATTATAAAGTTTCAGAAAAATTCTCCCTAGCAAGCAGTATAAACAACCTGACCGATAACTCTTATTTTACCAGAAGGGCAACTGGATACCCGGGCCCAGGAATTATTCCTGCTCTAGATCGAACATGGAATTTAACATTAAAGTTGAAACTGTAACTGACACTCTTAATACTCCTAATAAGTATTACTAGGCTCTAGGTGCTTGATATTTATGTAGAATGAATTGTTTAATAAGGCAGATTTTATTATTTGATAACAGGTATAAAGAATAAATAAAAAGCCCTCTGATAGCAACTCAGAGGGCTTTATTTTATTAAACCAATTTCACTAATAACTCAACGTTAACCATGAAAGTAGGAAAGGTACCCTTGATAATTCATTTAAAAAGCAGAATCTCATGAATAGGGTAATTTACTTCATGGATAGGGTAATATACTTTATAGATGAAAATTCGCTACCCTTCAATAGTGTACTTATTCTCAAGTTTTTTAAAAAACTGAATTAGAATTTCTCGTTCTTCCGCGCTCAAATCAGCTTCACTGTGAGCAAAAACATAAGACTCTAATGGCATTTCTTTTTCTTCCATTTCTTCCCAAGATTCTTCTGCCTTGTGTGCTTTTTTACCAGGAGAATAATTGCCCCATTCCGAAAAATTTAAATGCTCCCTTCCTTCTTCAATGTGATCTGCAATCCACCAAGAAACGGGAGCAATTTCACTGTACCATGGGTACGTTATTTGATTAGAATGGCAATTCAAGCAAGTTTCGTCCAATAACTGAGCAACTTGCTTATTAGGAATCTCATAAAGTATAATTCCATTTTTCGTTGGTTCCTCGTAGTCAACTTTTTCAATTCTATAAATTTGGATTACAGCAAATACCAAAATGACTCCAAGTATAATTTTATTCTTCATCAGCTAAAGTTAACAATTAATGTAACCCAAGCCTATTTTCAAGCTCTGCTCTTTTCGAAGATGACACAGGTATTGTTTCTCCATTTTTCATAACAATGTACGGTGATTTTTGCTTGCCTACTTTATCTATGTTCATGGTATTTACTAAGTACGAGTTATGACATCTTACAAACTGGTTTTCGTTTAACTTATTTTCAAAATGACCTAACCTTTTACTCGCCAAAACTTGTCTGTCGTGCAAAACAAATTGAGTGTAGCTGCCATCTGCTTTTAAATATAAAATGTCTTTTTGATTTAAAATAGAATACTCAGTGCCATCGAATACAGAAATGGTATCTGGAGCAACGTTTTGTCGAGAATTTTTCTCTAACCCCTTGCGAACGGCCAAAACCAATTCGTTCTCTTGAACAGGTTTCATAATATAATGTGTGGCATTTGCTTTAAAAGCATCAATGGCATATTCAGAATACGCAGTTGAAAATATAACACTTGTGTTTCTCGGCAAATTAACTTTCTGCAAAAACTCTACCCCACTCATTTCAGGCATCTCCACATCTAAGAATACAATGTCATATTCGTTCTCTTGTAAATGCACAATTGCGTCCAATGGCGATTGAATGATATTTACCGTATCAATTTCAAAGCAATATTGTCTGATCATCTCTCTCAAATGTTTAGCCGGCATCGGTTCATCGTCAATTATAATAGCTCTCATTTCATCAATTTTAATACTACAGTTACTTTTGTTCCAACACCCCCTATTGTGCTCAAATCCATTATTTTAACGCTTTCTTGAATCTCCTTTCCGTTATACACTTTCAATCTTTGGTTGATTGTCTGAATCCCTAATGATTTGTGTTTTTTAGTTTTCGTCTTGTTCTCTAATGATTTTAAATACCCCATTCCGTTATCGGTAATCTCTACTCTTAAATATTGCTTTTCTACAATAAATTTAAGTTTCAACTTTCCTCCAGATTGCTTCGCTCGCAAGCCATGCTGTACAGAGTTTTCTACAAAAGGCTGGAGAATGAATGGCGGAATTTTATTCAATTGATCAACTTTCTCATCAATACATATTTCATAGTCAAAAGCATCTTCCAGTCTCATTTTTTCAAGTTGAATATATTCCTCCAAAAATTTTAACTCTTCTTTAATGGTTACATAGTCGCTATCTGAATGATTTAAAGTGCTGCGAAGTAATGAGGAAAATCGATTTAGAAAAGCAGTTGCTTCTTCGTTCTTTTTCCTAAGAATCAAATACTGCAAAGAAGAGAGAACGTTGAACATAAAGTGAGGGTCCATTCTAGTTCGTAGTGCCTTTTGTTCTGCTGTAAGTCTATCAATTATTAATAGTTTTTCTCTAGTATTAATCTTAAACCTAAAATTAAGGGCTTGATAAATTGCAAACAATAGGAGTAACGCCGCAGAAACTATGAACCACCACCGTTGCCAGATTGGAGGAATTATATAAAAAGAAAATGATTCTGAAGAACTCCAACTCCCTAATCCAAACCTAGACTGAACTTCAAATTCGTAATCATTTGCAGACAAGGAAACAAAGTGTACATATCCCGTTGTCGTTACAGTCCAATCATCAGCCACGCCTTTCAATCGATAACGATAATCGACATCTAGGTCATGGTAATTCAGACTGTTAAAATAAACTTCAATATTGTTGTCTTGATAAGAAATTGGCTCAATACCTTCGAAGCTAAAATAACTCCTTTCTTTTGTTTTAACTTTTGTAATCAGTAGTTTAGGGGAGTTCGATTCTGACGATTCTATGCTACTCGTTGCTACTATTCCAATCCCGTTATTCCTTGTCTGGAGGTACATCTTGTCCTTTAAAATTACCCCAGTTTTAAGTACAAGTCTTGGCAAGGCTGAAAATGCGTTAACTTGAATTTCAGGAACATCTGCTTTAGCAGTTAATTTAAAACAGCCGTAATGAGAAATAGCCCATAATGATTTCTCGCCCGTCTTTATCAAATTTGCGGTTGGTAAAATTTCGTCATTGTATTTTATTGGTTGAAATCCTTCTTGAGTTAAATAATGAATCCCGTCTGACGGAAATGAGAATACAATTCTATTTTCGAATAGTAAAATTTGGCTCGCTGAGTTTTTTGCAATTGAAAATTGGTCTCCCAGATAATATGAAGTATCTTTTGTTTCTATATATATTCCATTCCCTGAATTAATATAAAAAGTATCTCTATAATTTATTACGCCTTTGAGTTTTTGCTCATAACGTTTCGACACGAACGAAATAGAATCGTCTTTACAGACAAAATATTGATAGCCATTTGTTGCGATTAGAGAAATAGTCGTATCCTCCCAGTCTGAATTTAAATAAGAAAACGTTCCGCCAAATTGATTATTAAAATTTTCTACTTTCTTTAATCTCTCACCTTGATAATAATACAATGCTCCTCTAGTGGCAATCCATAACCTGTTTCTATGATTATCAAAATCCAAACGCATCATTTGCTCTGGCACTCTAAGTATTTTATTAATTTCTTGTTTTGCCCCTTCTTGAATTGATAATAGTTCATTCCCATCTCCATAAAAGATGTTATCTTGACTACTTATTAATGTCTCAACTAAAGGGCGAACATTATTTTGGGTAGCTAAAAACTGGATGTTTGGATGCGAGATGTAGCCTAATCCTTGTTCTTGAGAGTACAACCAAATGCCCCCTTGGTAATCTTGTGCTGAAACAATGCTTGTTGAATTAGGAAGGAAAACACTTTTTTTAGCATAATCAATAATTCCATCTTTATAAAAATGAATCCCATCTCCTCTGGTACTCAGCCATAAGTTATTATCCTTATCATTGAACAATTGTAATATTTCATCAGGGTATTTAATTAACTGAAGAATCCCTTTATCCGAAAAATGAACCAAATCTCCTTTACCTGAAGAATATAAAAATGTTCCATCTCCTAATTGAACTTTGGCCGTAGGGTTACTTTGTTTCCTAACAGGAATTAAACATGAATCAATTACTGATAACTCTTGATCAAACAGAAAGAAATGAACCGAATCCGCGTTTTGCGCTTTGCGTTTTTCTCCTGTAAACATAAACGGTAAATCATTTTCTCTAAGCTTTACTGCAAAGCCACTAAAGTTTTGTTGATTTAATGTCAAAGGGTTTATGATAGTTCCTTTTTCCGAAATTTTATATCCAGAAGAATGGTACGAAAAGTGAAAGGCTGAATCTTCAAAGCTAACATCTGAATAGCCATACGATTTATAGAATTCCCGTATTTTAGAATTTTCGCTATAAGGGAACATAGAATCATTTCGAACAAAATAAATTGCTCCCCAATAATCAATCACAAACTTTTCATGTCTATTTCCTTCATAGAAGCGAATCAAAGATCCAAAACTATTGTAATTGGTGCTTATTTTTTGAAAACGTTGCCCATCAAAACGGTAAAGGCCTTTGAAACTCACTACCCAAACATAGCCATCTGCATCAATTTTAATGTCTGAAATTTCTTCTGAATTAATTGAACTATTGGGAATTGAAAAAAATTCTATCCTAGGTTTAAGCGTATTATTTTGAGCTAGAACAGAAAACTGAAGAAGTAAAAAAAACAACCCAAACGGAATTGTCTTAATATAAAAGGAAAAGAGTTTCAATACGTTTTTCAAAAGATAACAATTATGAAGTTGAAAGATATTAAATCTTACTTAGTCAGCCGCTAGCAATTCACAATTGACCCTTTTCAGTTCATAGTTGAACGAATTATGAATAATACTTCAATATACTTTTGACTCTTTGAGCATAAGAGGCCCCGAAAAGATTCACATGCACCATTAGCGGATATAGGTTCAAAACGTCGACTCTCTTTTCCCAATCTTTTTCCAAAGGGAAATTAGCATTATAAGCTTCATACATTTTCTTATCGAATCCTCCAAAAAGCAAACTCATGGCTAAGTCCACCTCCCGGTGTCCATAATAAACCGCAGGATCCATAAAACATGGCTTTCCATCTTTTACTAAATAATTTCCCGACCACAAATCGCCATGAAGCAAAGCAGGTTTCTCTTCAGGGAAAAACGAATTTAGTTTAGGGTAAAGCCGCTCCAACATATCAGAAAGTTGCTTGTCTAGTCTTCCTTTGTCTCGCGCTTGCCGTTGCTGTTCCATCAATCTATTTTCAATGAAAAATGTACTCCATTTTTGTTTTTCACTGTTTACTTGAATTAAAGACCCGTTAAAATTATTGTATTCTAATCCAAATTTCGTAGCGTTGTTTCGGTGCAATTCTGCTAACTCTTTGCCAAAAACTTCCCAATATTGTTCTGTTGGAATGCTGTCTTTTATGAATTCTAAAACCAGAAATGCTTGTTGCTGTCTCTTATACACATCTGACGCTGCCGACGATCTACTCTGTGTAGA
>CAJXRL010000054.1 GCA_913059105.1 uncultured Flavobacteriales bacterium | reverse complement strand
GTGTATAAGAGACAGGTTCGGAATGAGCTTTTTTGATTTATAACAATTCCCGTTTAATACCGTTTATGTTTCTTTGTTCTATGAAAGGATTGTTCTATTTCTTGTTATTTACCTGTTTTCAAGTAACCGCACAGACTGATACTATTACCGTCTACTTCGAAATTGGAAGTTTTGAAGCTATTCTACTGGAGTTGAAAAAACTAGATGTAAACAAGAAATATTGGAAAAAGATTGATATTATTTCTTACACCGATTATTTAGGTTCGAGTGAATTAAATAATAAATTATCTATTGAAAGATCGAGAGAAATACGATCAAGGTTAGTGCAAAGAGGATTAGATACAGAAGTGTTGGGCAATGTTGAAGGAAGAGGGGCAATTGGCGAAACTCTTGAGAGTAATGAAGGAATTCAAGAAAGCAGAAGAACAGATGTAGTTATTTGGACAACAAACAAGGATACTCCAGAGGACAAAATAATTGAGGTAGTAGAAGATAGGAGTCCAAAAATTATTAAAAAGGTAGAATTAAAATCTCAGATTGAGTCAGCTGATATTGGTGACCACTTAGTGTTGAAAGATATGATCTTTATACCAGGTCAACATTTTTTAACCGAAGAGAGCGCTCCATCTTATGATGAATTATTCCAGCTGCTAAAGAAAAATCCTAATTTGAGAATTAAGATAGAGGGCCATATTTGTTGTAAAATAGATGATGAAGATGGGCTTGATTTGGCAACAAATAAATTCAACCTTTCTGAAGCACGAGCGAAGTACGTATATGACAGTTTGATTGAAGATGGCATTTCTGAAGATCGGCTTTCTTTTGAGGGATTTGCCAGAAATAACCCAATCTT
Organism: uncultured Flavobacteriales bacterium; assembly: GCA_913059105.1. Taxonomy (GTDB): domain Bacteria; phylum Bacteroidota; class Bacteroidia; order Flavobacteriales_E; family Vicingaceae; genus NORP294. Next base: position 11,948 of record CAJXRL010000054.1, on the reverse strand, counting down.
CCCGGATGAGATTAATGAAGAAGAAAAAATGGGGAACAGAAGAGTAGAAATTAGAATTATAGAGAAGTAAGCTTATTTTCTTTTATCCAATTTATTTGTGCTTTTTTACCCTTTTCTATACTACCATAGTCTTTCTGAATTCCTAAAAATTCAGCACCATTTAAGGTTCCCCATTGTATCAATGTTTCCATTGGAATTTGTGGAAAGTGATTCTCAATGGTTTGAATTTCTTCCCATATGCTCAAGGTATCATTAGAAGATAAACTATCTGTCCCCAAAGTACACTTCACTGCTTGTTCGATAAACTGCGGAATATTTGGCAATTGATCTTCGATGTATAAGTTCGCTTTTGGACAAAAACACCAGTACAAGTTAGCATGCATTTTTTCGGCTAATTCAATATCCTTTATAGATGTAAACGTATTGTGTACGAGCAGTAAAGGAGTTTCTATTGGAAGTCGTTTTAAATAACTTTGAAGCGAAGATTTTCCCGTTTTTGGAAACTTTGACATATCATTGCCAAAGTTTTTCATCATGTCAACCAATTTCCCACCTCCACTTTCAAACATATCGTTTTCAGCTTTTGATTCTTGATTATGAATGCTCAATGGCGTGTTTCTGTCTTGCGTGGCAATGTTTTCAAAAAGCTTTTCCGATACCGAATAAGGACTATGTGGAACAATTGAGCTATTTAATCCTACTTCCGTGAAAGACGCTTTTAATTGTTGACCTTGCTCCAATATTGAATCTGCAAGCTGAGTTCGAAAACCAAACAATTCCACAAAAGTATGGTAGGTAATAAATGAAGATAATTTAGTTTCTACTGTAGCGTCTCCATTTGAAATATCACCAACAGCCACAATTCCTGCTAGTTTCATTTCAGTATCTGCATCTTCAATGGCCCTGAGTTTTTCCTCGTCACTTGCATTACGAATCTTTTGCAGCTCAACAATAAAATTTTGAATCCCTGTATTTTGGCTCACTTTTCCTTTTAGGTGTGAAAGCTCTAGGTGACAATGCGTATTCACAAATCCTGGGCAAAGAGCGCCCTCAAAATATTCTATAGCCACACCTTTAGCACTTACGTCTTGACCCACTTCTACAATTCTATTGTCCTCATCAATGGCTAATATTCCATCAATTATATAATCTCCTTTACCGGTATATAATTTATCTGTTTTAAGAAGTCGCTGAATCAAAGTGAAGTAATTTAATGAAGCACAAAAATATAGATTATTGAGATGGTGAATGGGTTCAGAGTTTGGTATTACCTTTGCAGCCGCTATGAAATCTACAAAGCAAAACATACGAAACCTAAGCTTGGACGAAATGAAAACTCTTTTTGTAGAAAAGGGCGAAAAAGCATTTAGAGCCAAGCAGTTGTACGAATGGCTTTGGAAAAAGTCAGCTCGGTCTTTCGATGAAATGACAAACCTTTCGATAGAGTTAAGAGAAAAGTTACTAGAGGAATTTGAAATTCCTGCGGTAACTGTTGTTGAAGAGCAAATTAGCGAGGACCAAACAATTAAAAATGCTTTCCGACTAGCAGATGGAAAAATCACCGAAGGTGTTTTAATTCCTACCCAGAAAAGGGTTACGGCATGTATATCATCACAAGTCGGCTGCAGCCTTACGTGTAAGTTTTGTGCTACCGGCAAATTGAAATTAATGCGAAACATTCAATTTGATGAGATTTATGACCAAGTGGCCATTATAAAAGAACAAGCAGAGAAGCATTATGATCGACCATTATCTAATATCGTTTACATGGGCATGGGAGAACCATTGCTCAACTACAGCCAGGTTTTAAAATCCATAGAACGCATCACTGCAGAAGATGGTCTTGGTATGTCTCCAAAGCGAATAACTGTTTCTACAGCAGGCATTGCAAAGTTGATTAAACGCCTTGGAGATGATGAAGTTAAATTTAACTTAGCGGTTTCATTGCACGCTGCGAATGATGAAAAGAGGAGTAAAATAATGCCAATCAACGACCAAAACAACTTGGAAATTTTGGCAGACTCATTGAAGTACTTTTATGAAAAGACTGAAACTAGAGTAACTTTTGAGTACATTATTTTCAAAGACTTTAACGATGAAATTCAGGACGCCAAAGAGTTAGTAGAATTCTGCAAACACATTCCGTGTAAAATAAACATCATAGAATACAATCCTATCGATGATGCAGAATTTCAACAAGCTAGTACTAAAAAAGTGGATGCTTTTGCTTCATATTTAGAAAGCAACCACCTGATTGTCAATATTAGAAGAAGTAGAGGGAAAGACATAGACGCTGCTTGCGGACAATTGGCCAACAAAAATGGAGCAATTGCTGTCTAGTTGGTGTAAATTTGAATGGTAAATGAGCAAAATTAACGTACAAGATATAAAAGCTCCTGTGGCTAAGGAGATGCAAGAATTTGAAAAGCATTTCAAAGAAAGCATGAAAAGTACGGTTCCGCTTTTAGATAAAATCACGCATTATATTGTGAAAAGAAAAGGCAAGCAGATGCGCCCGCTTTTTGTTTTTCTAACTGCCAAGCTATTTCATAATATTAACCCTTCAACGTACCGGGCGGCTTCATTAATTGAACTTTTACATACTGCCACCTTAGTTCACGATGATGTCGTAGATGAATCATATAAAAGAAGAGGATTTTTTAGCATAAATGCTCTTTGGAAAAACAAGATCGCGGTATTGGTTGGAGACTATTTACTTTCTCGAGGGTTATTACTTTCGGTTGAAAATGAAGAATTTGATTTATTAAAAATTGTTTCAACGTCTGTAAAATTAATGAGCGAAGGAGAGCTTTTACAAATTGAGAAAGCAAGAAAACTAGACATTGAGGAAGATGTCTATTTTGATATCATCACAAAGAAAACAGCCACATTAATAGCCTCATGTTGTGCAACAGGCGCGAAATCAGCGAAACAAGATGATGCTACAGTTGAGAAAATGAGACTATTTGGCGAAAAAATTGGAATCAGTTTTCAAATTAAAGATGACCTATTTGATTATGGTAGTGGTGAAAATTTAGGAAAACCAACAGGCATCGATATTAAAGAAAAGAAGATGACTCTTCCTTTAATTTATGCTTTGCGGAAAGCTGACAGTTCCAAAAGGAGAAAAATCATCAACATTGTTAAGAAGAACAATAACAGTGAGAAAAAAATCAAGGAAGTAATAGACTTTGTAATTGACTCTGGAGGGTTAGAATACGCTACTGAAAAGATGCTTAAATATAGAGAAGATGCTTTAGAAATTCTTTCTGAATTTGAGAACAATGAGGCAAAAGAGTCATTAAAAAATTTAGTTTTATACACCACAGAACGAACAAAATAAAAATGAGAATAATAACTTTTTTATCATTGACTCTTGTACTTTTTTCCTGTAGCAACTCTGCTCCAGAAGACAAAGATCAAGTTACCGAAAGAAATGTCGAGCAAGTTCTAGAACACTATAGTAATGGAATTAAGAAGCTTGAGGGAGAAAAGGTAAATGGAGAACGACATGGTATGTGGAAATACTATTATGCCAATGGGTTTTTATGGAGTGAAGGGAAGTTCTGGTATGGTGAGCGCAAAGGTTATTCAGTTATTTATTACAATACCGGAAAAAAGCAAATGGAAGGCGATTATGTAAAGGATTTAAAGGTTGGCAAATGGAAGCTTTGGAACCCTGACGGGTCTTTGAACAAAATTATAGATCTTGATAAAATGCTGAGTGCCGAAGATTCCTTAAAACTAGAACTATTGCCTACAAATAATTAGCAAAAGTGATCCCTAAAGAAACTGTAAGCCAAATTGTAGAAACTGCTCGTATTGACGAGGTAGTTGGTGAATGGGTAAACCTTAAAAAAAGGGGTGCCAACATGCTAGGCTTATGTCCATTTCATAATGAGAAATCTCCATCATTTACAGTTTCCCCTGCAAAAGGAATTTATAAATGTTTTGGTTGCGGAGAAGCAGGAGGATCTGTGAACTTTGTGATGGCTCATGAGCAATATTCGTATCCAGAAGCACTCAAGTTCTTAGCCAACAAGTACAACATTGAAATTGAGGAAGAAGAGCAAACTCCAGAACAGGTTTTAGAAGCAAATGCCAAAGAAAGCTTATTCATAGTCAACGACTTTGCCGCTACTTACTTTAACGACCAACTATTAAATTCTGAGAACGGAAGAGCTATTGGATTAAGTTATTTTAAAGAACGGGGATTTAGAGAAGAAACGATTGAAAAATTCAAATTGGGATATAGCCATGACGAATGGACCAACTTTACCGATGCCGCTTTAAAGAATAGTTACAACATAGAATTTCTTGATAAAACAGGTCTCACCATTGTAAAAGGAGAAAAAAAATTCGACCGCTTTAAAGGTCGGGTGATGTTCCCTATTCAAAACATTTCAGGAAGGGTTATTGGTTTTGGAGGAAGGACACTGTCTGCTGATAAAAAAATCGCAAAATATCTAAACTCTCCGGAGTCTGACATTTACCATAAAAGCCGAGTTCTTTATGGTTTGAACTTGGCTAAAAAGTCTATTATTTCACAAGATCGATGTTTCTTGGTTGAAGGATATACAGATGTTATTTCACTGCATCAAAATGGAATTGAGAATGTGGTTTCTAGTTCAGGAACATCACTAACAACTGATCAAATTCGCCTAATTAAACGCTATACACAGAACGTAACTATACTTTTTGATGGAGACACAGCAGGTATAAAAGCAGCGTTTCGAGGAATTGATATGATTCTTGAAGAGGGCCTGAATGTTCGTGTGTTGGCGTTTGCTGATGGAGAGGACCCAGATTCTTTTGCTAAAAGTCACAGTACTTCCGAAATAACCGAATATCTTGACAAAGAATCTTTTGACTTTATTCGTTTTAAAACCAATCTATTACTCAAAGAAACAGGGGATGACCCAATCAAAAGAGCCGGGTTAATCAAAGAAATTGTTAGCAGCATTGCGCTCATTCCAGACCCGATTGCACGTTCTGTTTATTTGCAAGAATGTAGCAATTTAATGGAAATTGGCGAGCAAGCCTTATTGAGTGAATTAAACAAAGTAAGAAGGAATAAGCTAAGCAAGAAAATTCAGCAACAAGAGCGAGATCAGGCAAGAGACGAAGGTCCACCACCAGACTTTTTTCATGAAATTGGAATTCCTGAAAGTCAAGAAAAAAGCACAAAAATTGATATTCTTGCAGAGCAAGAAAGTGATATAATCAGAACTTTTGTTAAGTATGGTACTATTGAGGTTGACATCCCAACAGACGTTGAAAATGAAGGAGAAGCAGAATCTATAAAGGCTAGTGTTGCAGAATATTTAGTGTTCGAAATTGAGAAAGATGAATTGCAGTTTAACAATCCAATCTTTCGAAAGATCTATCTTCTTTTTAAAAATGCTGTTGAGAGTGATAATCAAGTTGAAGAACGAAATTTGGTAACCAATACAGACAATGATATTAGCAGTTTCACAATTGAATGCCTAATGGAAAAATATACTTTGAGTTTAAATTGGGAAGAAAAACACAAAATTTTAACTCTAACCGAAGATTTAATTTTGCCAAAAAAAATTCATAAAGGTATTTGCTCTTGGAGATTGAATAGGGTTGAACAACTAATTACAGAGAAACAGCAACAATTAAAAAGTAAAAATGTAGATTACGATATCATTCTGAGTGATATTATGAAATTAATGGAAGCAAAGAGGAAGTTAGCTCACGAATTAGGCAGAATAATTTTACATTAATGATTGAAGAAGAAGCAAAAAGCATTTGGAAGAGCATTCAAGAAATTTTGGAATATCATATTCTAGAACTCGGAGAATATCATCTTTCAATCTACAACATTATTGTAGTCGCACTCATCCTTATTACAGCTAGACTAATCACATCTAATTTAGCAAAATACCTCCGTAAACGAATTACCCAAACCGAAGACCCTTTTGATGGGAAAGCACTTGCCTTAATTCAAATAGGTAAATATGTAATCTACTTATTAGCTATTTTGCTCGCAATTAGAAGTGTTGGATTTAACATCACGCCTATTCTTTTAGGTTCCTCAGCTCTTTTTATTGGTTTAGGATTTGGCTTGCAAGATGCTTTTAAAGACTTTATTTCAGGTCTTATTCTATTGTTTGAAGGCGACGTGGTGATCGGCGATATTATAGAATTCGAAAATGGCATTCTAGCTACAGTTAAAGAAATCAAACTTCGAACTTCAAAAGTTCGAACAAGAGATGGGATCGTAATATTTGTTCCAAATTCTCAGTTAACTAACAATCGAGTAATCAATTGGACCAATAGCAATGTTTTAACCCGTTTTCATGTTGGAGTTGGAGTTGCCTATGGTTCTGATACCGAATTAGTAGAAAAAATACTAACGGAAGTAGCAAAAGAGGACAATGCAGTAAATATGAAAATCAAACCATTTGTACGTTTTCTCAACTTTGGTGAGTCTTCATTAGATTTTGAAGTCCATTTTTGGTCAAAAGAAGTATGGAGAATTGAATTCGTAAAGAGTAGAATGCGATTTGCTATCGACAAAAAGTTTAGAGAAAACAATGTATCTATTCCTTTCCCGCAGAGAGATTTGCACTTGAGAAGTTCTGAGGTAACATTAACTTCTAACGAATAATTAGAGAATGAAGGGCTTGATTTATTCAATAGTTCGCTTATATCACTCCTTGCCAGTTCATGGTAAAATATGGCATAGAAATTTTTTAATTTGGAGACACAAACACCTCAATAACCGCCAATTTATTTTATTACTGAGCATTTTAATCGGAGTCTCTTCTGGACTGCTTGCAGTAGTTTTGAAGAAAGCGGTTCATTTTATCCAATTACTCCTTGAGCCCAACAAACTCAACTCGTATGAAAATTACTTATACCTGATTTATCCAGCGATTGGAATTATTATTACCGTATTAATAGTTCGACATTTAATAAAAAGAAGAGTCGGGCACGGCATTCCTACTACACTTTACGCTATTTCTAAAAAGGACTCCAATTTATCTTTTTCAGCCATCTATGCCCCAATCTTAACCAGTATGATTACGGTTGGATTTGGAGGGTCTGTAGGACTGGAAGGCCCAACTGTTGGTGCTAGTAGTGCTATTGGTTCAAATTACGCACGTTTGGGCAGAATGAATTACAAAACCACCACGTTGCTTTTGGGTTGCGGCGCCGCATCAGCTATGTCGGGAATATTTCTAGCACCCATTGCTGCAATCGTATTTGCATTGGAGGTGATCATGTTAGACCTCACAGCAGGCTCCCTTATCCCACTATTACTTGCTTCTGTTTCAGCTACCCTTACATCTAGTTTCATGCTTGGAAATGAGGTATTATTCGATATTGAATTAACCGAAGTATTTACATTCAGCGATTTACCATTTTACGCTTTATTGGGTGTTTTCACAGGATTACTTTCAGTTTATTTTTGTAAAACGTATTGGTCTATTGAAAGTGTTTTCGAAAGGTTCGGTTCACAGACCAAGAAAATCATAGTGGGCTCTGCTGTTTTAGGCTTACTACTTTTTCTGTTTCCCCCTTTATACGGTGAAGGGTTTGGCGCAATAAAAAGTCTATTAAATGGCGATGAATATGCCTTATTAGAAGGTAGTTTCTTTTACCAATGGAAGTCTCAACTTTGGGTGCTCATTATCTTTCTTTTTGCTATAGTTTTTCTAAAATCTGTTGCGACAGCTGTTACATTAGGAGCAGGAGGCATCGGAGGAACATTTGCTCCTTCTTTGTTTATAGGTTCTGTTTTCGGATTCTCATTCTCAAAATTGCTGAATAGCTTAGGCTGGTTCAACCTATCGGAAAAGAATTTTGCCCTGGTTGGAATGGGTGGTGTAGTTGCAGGAATTTTACATGCTCCGCTAACGGGTCTTTTTTTAATTGCTGAAATAACAGGAGGTTATGACTTAGTCATCCCTCTAATGCTTACAGCTGCAATTTCATTTTTAACTTCTAAATACTTTAACCCTCATTCACTTTACACCATGCAGTTGGCAAAGCGAGGAGAATTAATAACTCACGATAAAGATAAAGCCGTTTTGACTTTAATGAATTTACAAGCCGAAGTTGAAAACGATTTTAGCCCTGTTTCACCTCAAGATAGTTTAAGAATTTTGGTTAAAACCGTTTCAAAATCCAAGCGCAATATTTTTCCAGTAGTGAATAAAAACAGTGGTTTGGAAGGAATTGTATTCTTAGATGATATTCGTCAAATGATGTTTGAGCCAGAGAAATATGACGAAATATTTGTGAATGAAATTATGCGAGATTTTCCAGCCTCAATTTCTTCAAAAGATCACATGGATTTAGTCATGGAGAAGTTTAATAAAACTGGGGCATGGAATTTGCCTGTTATTGACGACGGCACATATGTTGGGTTTGTTTCCAAATCAAAACTATTTAATGCCTATCGAAAAGTTTTACAAGATTTCTCTGACGAATAACATAAATTACTCTCTAAATAAATATAAATTCGCAAAAAAATTAAACAATGAAAAAGTTATTTTTTCTGTTTCTCTTTCTTCCAATTACTGTTTTAGCTCAAGAACCTACTTTCAAAAAAGGTATCCCAGATGATTTGGATAAAGAGAAAATTATTTTCTTAGAGCATGAACCGATAAAAGTAACCGCCAGGGAAAAATCAAAAAAAGCCGAAAAATATCTTTATGAGAGACAGACTAACCACAATAAGGTTCTAAATGAGTCTAATCAAATTCTAAATGGGGCCGCTCTCGCCTACCCTTTTGAATATGCAATTACGACACCTTCAACATACTTAGCTCTTGCTAAAGCAGGTTATAAATATGTATTGCAAAGCAGTGTGTATAATTACGATCACTTAACAGGCCAACCTACTGAAGATGAACTAACCGTTTTTGGATATTACATTTTCGACATGGAAAATAATATTGCATATGAGGTTTTCCATTTGGATGAAATGAAGGTGTATGATTTTAAATTGATTATTAAGAAGTTAAATAAAGCCATTAACGCAGCTAAATAATCTTATAAAATCATTCCAGCCCCAACTGTTTCGTTAGTTGCTTCATCAATAATAATTAAGCTTCCTGTAGCTCTGTTTCGTTTATATTCATCGGTAAATAAAGGCTTGGTAGTTCTTACCGAAATCCTTCCTATATCATTCATTTTAATCTCTTTGTCATCTTCCAATCTGTGAAGAGTGTTGATATCAACCTTATACTTTATCTCCTTCACTACGCATCTTACATCATTCGAAGTATGCTTAATAGCATATTTCCCTCTTAATTGAAGCGGCTTTTCATTTAACCAACACACCATTAAATCAACATCTTGTGTAATATTTGGTTGATTATTTTCCCTTACAATCATGTCGCCTCTGCTTATGTCAATTTCATCTTCTAGTGTCAAAGTAACAGACATTGGGGCAAAAGCTTCTTCCACTGGACCAGCCATTGTGTCAATAGATTTTATTGTAGAGCTAAATCCTGATGGTAAAGCAGTTACTTTATCTCCCGGCTTAAACACTCCTCCAGCAATTCTACCAGCGTATCCTCGATAATCATGAAATTCATCCGATTGAGGTCGTATTACATATTGAACAGGAAAGCGGCAATCAACATGATTATGATCACTCCCGATATGAATATTTTCCAGTAAATAAAGTAAGGTCCCACCTTGGTACCAATCCATATTTACGGACTTGTTCACAACATTATCTCCATTTAAGGCAGAAATTGGAATAAAGTTTATGTCCTTAATTCCTAATTTAGAAACAAAAGCTTCAGTGTCTTTTTTAATACTTTCGAAAGTCTCCTCGCTATATTCAACTAAATCCATTTTATTAATACAGAATACAACATGCGGAATACCAAGCAAAGACGCTATAAATGTATGACGATAGGTTTGCTCAATAATTCCCTTTCTAGCATCAATTAAGATAATAGAGAGGTTAGATGTTGAAGCTCCAGTAACCATATTTCGAGTATATTGAATATGTCCTGGAGTATCTGCGATGATAAATTTTCTTTTCGGTGTTGCAAAATAGCGATAAGCTACGTCTATTGTTATACCCTGCTCTCTTTCAGAACGAAGTCCATCAGTTAACAGTGCCAAATTCACACTCGTTTCACCTTTCTTCTTGCTACTAGCTTCTATTGCATCGTATTGATCTTGGAATATTGATTTACTATCATACAGCATTCTACCTATTAGAGTGCTCTTCCCGTCATCTACACTGCCCGCTGTTGAAAATCTCAACAACTCCATGTCTAAGTACGATTTGCTTTCCATTTTTTCTTCTTGTTAATTATCGATTGTCGATTCGCAATCGATTAAAAATATCCTTGTTTTTTTCTATCTTCCATTGCAGCTTCAGATCTTTTATCATCAGAACGTGTTCCTCTTTCAGTTGTTCTTGCTGCTGCAACTTCTTCAATAATTTTTTCTATTGTATCTGCATTTGACTCTACTGCTCCCGTACAAGTTGCATCCCCAATTGTTCTAAATCTAACTTGCATTCTGGTTGTTTGCTCTGTATCTCTTTGTTCAATAAAATCACAAGTTGACATTACAACTCCATCTCTTACAAAAACATCTCTTTCATGAGCTAAATATATAGATGGTATTTCTATTTTTTCATGTAAAATATACTGCCAAACATCCATCTCAGTCCAATTACTAATTGGAAAAACTCTGAAATGCTCTCCCATATGTTTCTTTCCATTAAAAATATTCCAAAGCTCTGGTCTTTGATTTTTAGGATCCCATTGACCAAAATCATCTCTATGAGAGAAAAATCTTTCTTTTGCCCTTGCTTTCTCTTCATCTCTTCTAGCTCCCCCCATTGCACAATCAAACCTATGCTCTTCTATAGTATCAAGCAAAGTGACTGTTTGTAAAGCATTTCTACTAGCGTTATATCCCTTTTCTTCAATAGCTTTTCCTTCATCAATAGATTGCTGTACAGATCCTATTATCAAATTTGCCCCAATATTCTCAACAAATCTATCTCTAAACTCAATTGTTTCAGGGAAGTTATGCCCTGTATCTACATGCACTAAAGGAAAAGGAATTTTACCAGGCCAAAAAGCCTTCCTAGCCATATGAGCTACTATTATAGAGTCTTTACCTCCTGAGAATAATAGCGCAGGGTTTTCAAATTGAGAAGCAACTTCGCGCAATATATATATTGCTTCAGCTTCGAGTTCTTGTAAATGTGTTAAATTATATGATTGCATATAGCTTTATATTAAAAATCAAAAGTAAGTAATGTATTTGCAAAAAATAAATCGATTTGAAACAAAAAGAGTTCAAATTAATTTGAACTCTTTTTTTATTTTTTTAGAATTTAGCTCTTGACTTTCTTCTTCTTCGTTTTTTCTTACCAAGAACCCAACTGTGTTTAGCTCTATAAAATTTACTCCTACCTCTTATTGCCCAACTAAAATTAATAGTTGCGGTAGCATAAGCATCATCATGCTCAGAATCACCTCTTTTACTACCTGATTTAAAATGATGAAGTTGAACTGTCTCATCATCAATTTCATCAATTAAAGCTTGTGTTGTTTTATTAGAAATCCCATCATAACTTGAAGTATACACTGAACTAGCATCATCAATATAGTCAGTAAAAGTAGTCCGCCAACCTACCTCCATTCCCAACCTATATTTTCTGTTTATTGTGTAATAAAATCCTATACCAAGAGGTAATGTTAAATTAAAACTACTATAAGAAACCCCCTCAGTTTCTAACGGCTTTAAAGAAACCCAGTCACCTGCATCTGTTTGCCCTTTTGGATTACTATAAAATAAACCAATCCCTCCATAAAGGTACAAATTAAAGTCTGAAGAATAACGACCAGTACCTCCTACATCATTAACCTTATAGATATACAACCTGTCTCTTATACACATCTCCGAGCCCACGAGACAGGCAGAAATCT
>CAJXRL010000053.1 GCA_913059105.1 uncultured Flavobacteriales bacterium | reverse complement strand
TCTACACAGAGTAGATCGTCGGCAGCGTCAGATGTGTATAAGAGACAGCCTCTACCTACTATCCATTCATTTTTATTATTTTTTGAGAATGTTTTTATTCTTTCCAGAACCTCTTCCCAGCTTTTCGAGCCAACTAAATCAACTTCGTTGAAAGTGTTGCCGTACCACAAGAAGTGGCAATGCGCATCAATAAGACCAGGGTAAATTGTTTTCAGCTGAGCATCTATTACTTCTTTCGATTGATATCTATTCTTCAATTCGTTGTTTGGCCCTAAGTCAATGATTTTACCATCTTTAATGGCCATTGCTTCAAAAACATCAAAATTATCATTGACTGAATAAATCTTAGCATTGTGAATTAATAAATCGGCAGTTTCAGTATAATAACAAGAATTCATAAGCAGTAAGAAAAAGCTAATAAGAGAAAAGTAGATGATTTTCATTTGAGTTTGGGAGCTATTTTAGAAAAGTTGACGAAAGTAAGAATGGCTACTAAATAAAATGGAATCAATGGAACTTTATAACGAATTATTCCTCCTAAAACAGGCACGGTTAATCCTATAATGCAACTTCCAACTACAACAAAAGAGATACAAAAAAGAGCCAGCCTTTGTTCACTGGTGGTAGTTGTTCTTTTGAAGAAAAACGGCAGAAAAAGAAGGGCAACAAAAGACAGGTGTTCTGCTGCTGCAAAAAGTGATAATGGGTTCAAATTTAGCGGATAAATTGGGCGAATTAGAACGTTGAAAAGTGCTTGAGGTAAGACGTAAGTCAAACTAAAGAATGAATCAAATGAACCTATGTCGATTGCGCTATTAGCTCCACTCTTTTCGATCAGTGATTTAAATTGAATTTGTTTTTGTGATAGCGCATTTATTACTTTGTCTGAAAGTAGAATTGTTGCTAGTAACAGGTGAATCCAAATAAACTTTAATTGAATACTTCGTTTTTTCTTGCCAACGGTGGTTAACCAAAACAAAAGTCCGGGAAGCAGAGCAAGCAGTATATAATTTTTTATGCTAATTAGAGTAAGCAGACCAAGGGCTAACAATAGAAATGAGTTACCATTCTTTTTTTCCTTGGTCCGTTGAATTCCAAAAAGGAAAATACCCAAACCGAAAATGATTAAACTTTCTTTCAAAGGAGCCGAGGCCCAAAATAAAACAGACGGAATGCAACAACAGCAAATAAATAGGGCCCAATCTGGAATTGATGAATTGCGCTTAAAAAAGTGAAAAAGTGCGGTAGAACCAATAAAAGAAATAATAGAGAAGAAAAGCACATGAAAGAAATAAAGTCCACCTGAAAAGTGCAATAAAGCTATATGAACTCGAATCAGAGTTCTGTTGTCATTAAAAAATAGTTCGGAATTACTGTCCCAGAAATTAGTGTCAACTAAAATGCTTTTAATTTCCACGTCATTTTGAATACCGGTTAAGATTTTAAGTTTTAAGAACCAATCATCATGGGTAGATTGAAACAAGTGAGCTGCATCGTTAAAATACTTATAGATATCAGCGTTAACTCTATCCGTATAATAATACGTGTAGACGAACCATAGCGCTATCCCAGAGCAAATTTTAAAAATTAGAGCAATGTAACTGTACTTTTTAGGTAAACTTCCGAAGGAAAAAAATGAACTTTCATTCATCCAAAAGATAAATAAGATAATCATTAAAAATAGTGAGATGTAGCCCAAAACCATAGAATCCAAAGGTAGTTTATTCTGCAAAATAACGTGCAATAAAAGTTGAATTTACAGTTTGAAGCCGTGTAAAAAAAGTTACTTTTGCAGAGTACAAAATTGCCCTATAAATACTATGGAAACTACCGAAAACCATTTAGCTGAAGCAAGTCTGGAAACCGCAATGGAGCTAGGATTGCTAAAGGAAGAATTTGAACATATTAAAGAGATTTTAGGAAGGACTCCCAACTTTACTGAGGTAAGTATTTACTCAGTAATGTGGTCAGAACATTGTTCTTACAAAAACTCTATTAAGTGGTTAAAAACCTTACCTAAAGAAGGCCCACACATGTTGGCAGAAGCCGGTGAGGAAAATGCCGGATTAGTAGATATAGGTGACGGATTGGCTTGCGCATTTAAAATTGAATCTCACAATCATCCATCTGCATTAGAACCGTATCAAGGTGCGGCAACTGGAGTGGGAGGCATCAATAGAGACATCTTTACTATGGGTGCAAGACCTATTGCTCAGTTGAACTCTTTGCGTTTTGGCAACATAAATTTGGATAGGACTAAATGGCTAGTTAAAGGTGTAGTAAAAGGAATTGGAGACTATGGTAATTCATTTGGAATTCCAGTTGTAGGAGGAGAGTTATTCTTTGATGAATGCTATAACACAAATCCACTAGTAAATGCGATGTCTGCCGGAATTATGAAAACGGGAGGTATGATTTCTGCAACAAGTTACGGTCTAGGCAATCCTGTTTTTATTGTTGGTTCTTCAACAGGTAAAGATGGAATTCATGGAGCAGCTTTTGCTTCGAAAGATATTCACGAAGATTCTATGGAAGATTTACCTGCCGTTCAAGTAGGAGATCCATTTCAGGAAAAATTATTACTGGAAGCGTCATTAGAATTAGCTGAAATTGATGCAATTATTGGAATGCAAGATATGGGAGCAGCAGGAATTACCTGTTCAACTTCTGAAATGTCTGGCAAAGAAGGTTTCGGTATGATTATCGATTTAGATAAAGTTCCGTGCAGACAAGAAGGCATGCTTCCATTTGAGATTCTGCTTTCAGAGTCGCAAGAGCGAATGTTGGTAGTCGTTAAAAAAGGAAGAGAAGCTGATGTTGAAGCAATTTTTGACAAGTGGGACTTGAATTGCAAGCAAATTGGTGAAGTAACTGATGGTGGCAGACTAGAATATTTTGCGAAAGGGATTAAAGTTGCGGACGTGCCTGCAGAATCATTAATATTAGGTGGCGGAGCTCCTGTTTACGACAGAGAATACAAAGAACCAGCTTATTATCAAGAGAATAAAAAATTCTCTATTGATTCAGTTCAAGAACCAAAAGACTTAAAATCAGTAGCTAAATTTTTATGGTCTCACCCAAATATTGCCTCTAAGAAATGGGTAATGGAGCAATACGACAGTATGGTGGGAACAATTAACATGAGCACAAATAAACCGACTGATGCAGGTGTTGTTAATATTAAAGAAACCGAGAAAGCTTTAGCTTTTACTGTTGACTGTAACGCTCGTTATGTACATGCAGACCCGGAAAAGGGCTGTGCTATAGCTGTAGCAGAGTCAGCAAGAAATATTGTTTGTTCAGGTGGAGAACCTTCGGCAATTACAAATTGCTTAAATTTTGGAAACCCGTACAATCCAGAAGTATACTGGCAGTTTGTTGGTGCGATTAAAGGTATGAGTGCAGCATGTTTAAAATTCAAAACACCTGTAACAGGTGGGAACGTAAGTTTTTATAATCAAAGTGCACAAAATGGAGTAGACGTCCCTGTTTTCCCAACACCAACAATTGGAATGATGGGAATTGTTCCTTCAAAAGAAAACATTACCACTTTGGCTTTTCAAAACGAAGGGGACTTAATTTATTTGTTGGGCGAAGCAAAAAATGATATTAACTCATCTGAGTATTTATATGCATTCCATAAAGAGAAAAACTCACCTGCCCCATTTTTCGATTTAGATACAGAGTACAATTTGCAGGATACTTTAAAAACGATGATAAAGTCAGGAATTGTTGAATCCGCTCACGACTGCGCAGATGGTGGATTATTTATGACTTTAATGGAAGCGTCAATGCCAAACAACTTAGGATTCGAGGTTTCAACAGATTCTAACTTTAGAAAAGATGCTTACTTATTTGGTGAAGCTCAAAGTAGAGTTGTTATCTCAATAGATCCATCTAATAAAGAGGCCTTTGAAAATGCGGCAAATGCCGACGGATATACTCTTTTAGGTTCAGTAAAAGGAACTGAAATGATTATTGATGGTGAAAGCTACGGAACTGTTGAAGCGGCTAAGGATGAGTTTGACAGTGCATTAGAAAATTATTTAACTTCAAATAATTAAGTGAAATCTTTAACATTATTAGTAACAATTGTTTTTGCGTTTAGCTTGGCACTAGCACAAGAAGGAAGTCCTTCAGCAAAGAACTTTTCACTCACAAATAATAAGCACAAATTCTTTTTCTTTTGGGGCTATAATAGAAGTGCTTATGCAAAAAGTGATATTACTTGGAAAGGACCTGGGTACAATTTTACCTTGTCAGATGTAGAAGCTACAGATCTTTCTCAGGGTAAGTTTGGTCCCAATTATTACGATCCCTCGCTGCTTACCATTCCGCAGTTTAATTTTAGAATTGGATTTTTTCTGAATGACAAGTATGCTATTGCTGCAGGTTGGGATCACATGAAGTACAGAACAAAAGAAGGTTCAATTGCTAGTTTTAGTGGAAATATCGATAATAACATTTCATCAAGATATGGAACGCTACAAAATGGAGATAAAATAGCCATTGACAACTCTTACTTGAAAATGGAGCATTCAGATGGGTTGAATGTGTTGAACTTTAACATAGAAAGGCACGACTTGATCTATTCTCTTTATGAAGAAAAGATTGGATTAAAACTTGTGTCAGGAATAGGTTTTGGCGTTGACATGCCTTGGACAAATTCAGTAACATTTGGTATTAAAAACGACGACCGCCCGCACTTTTCAGGGGTTGGAGCTCATGCATTTATTGCTCCGGAATTAATATTTTATCGACGCTTTTTTGCACGTGCCACGCTGCAAGGTGGTTTTGCTTCTATGTGGGACATTGCTATTACACCAAAGTCTGATAAATCAGATACGCATGCTGAACAAACCATTTGGTATTTAGAACGATCTTTAGTTTTGGGCTACCGATTCTATATTTTTAGTCCTAAGAATTAATAGTTAGAACGACTAATGCTAAAAGTAGGTTTTGGCATGAATGACATACAAATTGGGGGTATCTGAGTTTCGTCTAGGTATAAATTATCTAAATTTTTCAGCTTGCAAAAATTATTTGGCAATTGCAAGGCACCACCACTTCGATATAAATTTAATTCTGTTAAAGTGGTAAGATTGCCTATTTCTTTTGGCATTTCAACAAGATTGTTCCGGGCAATAGAAAGTATTCTTAAATTAGGAATGTTACCAATTTCTGGTGGTAAATGGGTTAGGTTGTTGTAATCTACATAGAGTTCAACTAAACTCTCTAATTCTTGAATTTCGGGCGGTAAAGTGTAAAAGTCGTTAAATTGAAGTTTAAGAACTCTTAGTTTTTTCAAATTTCCAATTTCAGGTGGTAAGTGTTTTAAATTATTCCCACTTAGCGAAAGAAATTCTAAGTTTTCTAATTGACCAATTTCAGGAGGTAACGAATCAATGTCGTTGTTACTAAGTACTAACCTTTTCAACGTTTTTAATTGACCTATTTCTGGAGCAACAATTCTAATTTTATTCCCAAAGAGGAAAAGCTTTTCTAAATTTTCAAATTCTTCAATTCGCTGAGGTGTAGTAATAAAATTGCCATTAGATAACCTGAGTGTTGTTATTTTTTCAGGCTCACGCAAACTGTCCTGATAGCTCTGATAAGGATGGCAAGCCAGTAAAAATAATGTAGGAATAATGTATTTATATTTTGATTTCATAGGGCTTAGACGTAATTGAGTGACCTTTGGCCTCTTGCAATAATTACTCCAAACATATTTTCTTATTAATTTTAACCCGAATGGGATATGAAGGTAGTTTAACAATCAAAGCATGGGCAGAAGAAGATCGGCCTCGAGAAAAGTTTGCACTCAAAGGGAAGTCAGCTCTCAGTGATGCAGAATTGATTGCGATATTAATTGGTTCAGGAAATACCGAAGAATCTGCTGTAGAGCTTTCCAAACGAATATTAGCTTCGGTACGTAACAACTTAAACGAATTGGGAAAGATTGACCTTTCTGAATTGACGAAATTTAAAGGCATTGGAGAGGCCAAAGCAATAAGCATTGCAGCAGCTTTGGAATTGGGCCGCAGACGAAAGCTGACAGAGGTAATTAAGAACCCAAAAATTACCTCTAGTGGAGATATTTACGATATAATGGCGCCGCTATTGTCTGATTTAAAACACGAAGAATTTTGGGTCTTAATTTTGAATCAAGGAAACAAAGTGATTCATAAATCAAAAGTGAGCAGTGGTGGTGTAGCTAGCACAGTTGCCGACTCTAAACTTATTTTTAAACCCGCGTTAGAAAAGTTGGGATCTAGTATTATTTTATGTCATAATCACCCATCAGGTAATTTAACTCCAAGTGCGGCAGATATTCAATTGACAAAAAAGAATGTTGAAGCGGGGAAGTTATTGGATATTCGAGTACTCGATCACATTATCGTTGCCAACGATAAATACTATAGTTTTGCGGACGAAGGTATGATGTAATTATGTTGCTAGTTTACGTTTCCAAAATAACGCCAAGGAACCGGTATGTTTTTAAAACTATTTTTAAAAACTACCTAGGGATTGGGCATGCGCTAACTTCAGATTTAGAACGTTTTACAAGTTCTAAAGAAACTAAGTTTTCATATTTAGCTAGACCTTTAGGAGAGGAGCTTCATTTTACCGCTGACGGCCTTTTGGAACAAAATGTAATTTCTGAAAAGAGCTTACAAACTAAAGTATTCAAGGACACTCCAACTATTTTTCCAGTTCGCAATGATACTCTAGAGTTTGATGTGTTTGCTGCCACATTTTATATGTTGAGTAGATATGAGGAATACTTACCTCATATGCGAGATCAATATGATCGATTTATAGCCAAGGATAGCTTAGCAGCGAAGGAAGGGTTCTTGCAAATTGCCGTTGTAGATAGATGGATGTTACTACTCAAGCAAGTATTGCAACAAAAATTTCCAGAATTGGCATTTGAAAAACGAAAATTCAAGTACTTGCCAACTATCGACATTGATAATGCTTATGCGTACAAACACAAAGGCTTATTGCGAACTATTGGCAGTATTGGTAAGAGTCTTGTAAAGTTTGATTTTAGCAAGTTCGCTATTCAGCTGCAAGTAATATTTGGAAAAAAGAGAGATCCTTTTGATACCTATGATTACCAATTGAGCCTGCAAAGAAAATTTAGTTTTAAAGCTATCTACTTTATTTTAATTGGAGATTATGGGTTGAATGATAAAAATCTGTCTTATCAGAATAGACATTTTAAGAGGTTGATTAAATCAATTTTGGATTATGCCCATGTGGGAATTCATCCATCATTCGGCTCAAACAAACAGCGCTCAAAGTTGCTAATGGAAATAAGGCGACTGAAGGACATTATTAAAACAGATGTTAAACGGAGTCGGCAACATTTTCTAAAATTGAGTTTGCCTGAAACATATCGAAATTTACTAGAAGCTGATATTGAAGAAGATTACACGATGGGTTTTGCTTCTCAACTCGGTTTTAGAGCAGGGACTTGCACACCTTATCCTTTTTATGATTTAGATGGGGAAGTAGAATGTAAACTCACTGTTTTCCCTTTTCATGTAATGGAGGCAACGCTGAAGTATTATTTAAACCTTGAGCCTGATGTTGCCATAACTGAATGCAAGAAAATTATTGATGAGGTAAAGTTAGTGGAAGGAACATTTATAAGTCTTTGGCATAACGAAAGTTTAAGTGAAGAAGAAGAATGGAAAGGCTGGCGAAAAGTATATGAAGAAGTTGTAGAATATGCAATTTCAAAGGAAAAATTAAACGCTTAAAAACTTACCTTTATCTCTCCAAAAAAAGTTGCCATGCCAAAAGTTCGTATCCTTTCAGAGGAGAGTAATTCAGTATTTAATCAGTTCATATCTGAAATTAGAGATCATACTATTCAGAAAGATCGTTTAAGGTTTAGAAGAAACTTAGAACGTTGTGGAGAAATTTTCGCTTATGAAATTTCTAAAGAGTTAGAATACACTAAGACCGAAGTTACAACGCCATTAGGAATTTCTGAAGATATGTTACTTGCAGATCAACCTATATTAATTACAATTTTACGAGCTGGCTTACCGATGCACCAAGGGTTATTAAATACGTTGGACAAAGCTGGTAATGGATATATTTCTGCGTACAGAAAGCATCACAAAGACGGTTCTTTTGACATTGAACTAGAATATTTAGCTTGTCCTTCCATTGAAGGTAAAACAATTATCCTTTCAGACCCAATGTTAGCAACTGGATCATCTATGGTATTGGCTTATAAAGCATTGTTAGAGAAGGGAAAGCCGAAGCATTGCCACGTCGTATCACTAATTTCTAGCGCTGAGGGTATGGAGTTTACAAAAAAGAACATGCCAGCCAATTGTACGATTTGGCTCGGGGCAGTGGATCAAGAAATGACAGCACAATCATATATTGTACCGGGGTTAGGTGATGCAGGAGATTTAGCCTTTGGACCGAAGGAGTAAGTAGTGCTTGAACTAACTAAAATTTTTGGCTTACTAGTTTTTAGTACTTTAAAATTTTTCTTTGCACCAAGTGGAGCATTATTGGCTGGCTATAGTTTTTTTGAAACTATAGCGATTCATATTGTTGGCGGATACTCAGGTTTTGTGCTTTTCTTTTTTGCAGGAAAATTTATTGTCGCTTGGTGGCACAGGGTTTTTAAGCCAAAAAAGAAAAAGTTATTCAATAAAAGAAATAGACTTATTGTAAAAACAAAAACGAAATACGGTTTACTTGGAATTGCTGTATTAACGCCATTGATTTTAAGTGTTCCCGTTGGCGCTTTGTTAGCGTCTTACTATTTTCCAAGGGCAAAAATAACGTTACCAATTTTCTTTGCTTGTATCGTAATTTGGTCATTCATTTTAACCTCCGCTTGGAGTCTATTTGTTGGGTCATGAAAAAATACAAACACCTCTTTTTTGATTTAGACCGCACGCTTTGGGATTTTGATAAAAACTCCGAAGAGGCCATTAGAGACTTATACAAAACGCACAGCTTACAATTAAAGTTGGGTGTGGGTTTCAATGAATTCTATTTAGAATACAAAGGAATTAATCATCAATTGTGGGATGTCTATCGAATAGGTCGTATAACAAAAGACGAATTACGTTTGCAGCGGTTTCACAATACTTTCAGAAAATTCAATTACAACAATCCAGAATTTGCCCTTTCATTTAACGACGATTACGTCGCTTTATGTTCGTCGAAATCAAATTTGATACCTCATTCAATTGAAATATTGGACTATTTAAAGCCGAATTATACGATGCATGTTATTACAAATGGGTTTGTTGAGGCACAGCAAGTTAAAATTGACAACAGTGGTTTAGCGTACTATTTTGATGAGATTGTAGTTTCTGATGGCTTGGGTTATAGAAAACCGGACCAACGAATTTTTAATTATGCTTTGGAAAAATCTGGTGCGACTGCAGAAAATAGCATTATGATAGGAGACGACTACGGTCCTGATGTATTGGGTGCAAAAGCGATCGGGATGGATCAAGTTTATTTTACAAAAGAACTCCAAAAAGAGGAAGCGGCAACTTTTGTTATTCATAGTTTGTTAGAGTTAAAAAACATTCTTTAATGGTTAACGATTCAAATCTTCAACATATTCCTTGGCTTAGCGGTAAACGCCCGTATCAATTTTTTGGTCCGTGTAGTGCAGAAAGTCTTGATCAGCTGAGAACAACTGCAGCAGGCATCTCAGAGCACTTTACTGATGTAATTTTCAGGGCGGGAATTTGGAAACCAAGAACTCGACCCAATACTTTTGAAGGCGTTGGCGAAGAAGGGCTAAAATGGCTGATCGACATAAAAGAAGAATTTGGATTTAAGGTTACAACAGAAGTTGCTAGTCCTGCACATGTAGAAGCTTGCTTGAAGGCGGGAATAGATGTTTTATGGATTGGAGCAAGAACAACAGTAAATCCTTTCTCAGTGCAAGCAATTGCAGATGCTTTGGAGGGTGCAGATGTTCCTGTCTTTGTCAAAAACCCACTAAACCCAGATGTTTCATTGTGGTCTGGAGCGGTGGAACGAATTGGCAAAGCTGGTATTACCAAGTTAGGAGCGATTCATCGAGGGTTTCACTTAGCAGATAATAAACCGTATCGAAATGCCCCGGCATGGGATTTGGCCGTGCAGTTTAAAACGGACCACCCTGAAATTCCATTGATTTGCGATGTGAGCCACATTACCGGCAATCCAGAGCTGATTCCTCATGTTGCACAACGCGCATTAGATTTAGATATGGATGGGTTAATGGTAGAAACTCACTGTAATCCGAAAAAGGCACTGAGCGATGCCAAACAACAAATTACCCCGGCACATTTACAAGGGCTATGGAATAGCTTAATTTTTAAAAGTGCGGAATCTAAAAATATTGAATTTCAAAATCAGTTGGATTTATTGCGTTCGAAAATTGACCGTATTGATGATTCTATAGTAGAATTACTTTCTCAACGGATGAATATTTCGGAAGAAATTGGAGTATATAAAAAGGAAAATCAAGTAACCATTTTGCAATTACAGCGTTGGCAAGAAATTTTGGAGCGCACCATTAAATCTGGCAAAACCTTGAATATGAGCGAAAAATTTATTTCGAATTTATATCATTCAATTCATGAAGAATCTATTGATAAACAAACAAATAGCTAGCAATTGAATTCTCCAGCATTCACTCCATATTACGCTGTTATTTTTACCTCCAAATTGTCAAATTCAGAGGGCTATGCAGAAATGGCCGTTGAAATGGAAAAATTGGCCAAACAACAAGATGGGTTTATTGGAATAGATAGCGCCCGAGAAGATGTTGGAATTACCGTTTCGTATTGGAGAGATGTAGAATCTATAAAAGCTTGGAAAGAAAACTTTGCTCACCTACAGGCTCAAAAATTGGGTAAAGAGAAGTGGTATGAAAGCTACTCTGTTCGAATTGCTAAAGTGGAGCGGGAGTATGGGAACTAAATCTCCCAACAAAGGAAAGCGTCAGTCAACACAATCTGTTTCTTCTTTACTAGGACTCTTTCCAAAGGATGTAAGTCATTTAAACAATGCAATGTATCATTTTTTAGCAACTTTAAAAGGTGAACGTTTGTTCAATGGTAAATTATTTCTGATTAAATAATGAATTGGTTGTTTAACCGAATCCAGCTCAAACTCAAATTAAGTTCTATTAATATGCGAGAAATTATAATCATTATATTTTTTACGTTTTGTGCCATGAGCCCCAAAGCGCAGAATTTGATACCCAACCCGAGTTTTGAGGATACCGTGCTTCGAGTTACTCCGCTATTTCTGCCCACCAATTGGGCGGTTCCCAATTTCTCAAGCCCTGATTATTTTACATCCTTAAATTGGTCTAGTGTTGCTACAGATGGATCTCCTCAAAATTATATTGAAAATCAGCTCCCTAATTCTGGTGAAGGTTATATGGGTTTGGTAATTTATTCATTTGGGGGTAGCAGTACTAATACCAAAAGATTTAGAGAATATATTCAAAATCGAATTAGTGCTACTTTACAAAAAGACAGTGTTTACTGTTTGCAGCTATTTGTTTCTTTAGCAGACTCTTCACGTTATGCAACAAAGAGTAAATTAGGTGTTTATTTTTCGGCTAATAAAATTCAATCGAATGATCGTTATTTTCTTCCTTATAACCCACAAGTATTAATATACCCTGACATCTTCCTAGTTGATAAACAAGAATGGATGCAATATAACTTCCAATATAAGGCTTCAGGAGGAGAGCAATACCTGACCATAGGTAATTTTACTGATTCAACCGTAATTGATACTTTATATGTAGGAGGGGCAAGTAAGAATAGGCTAGAGAACCAAGGATCTTATTACTACATCGACGATGTTTATTTAGGCAGCTGCGATAGT
Source organism: uncultured Flavobacteriales bacterium (assembly GCA_913059105.1). Taxonomy (GTDB): domain Bacteria; phylum Bacteroidota; class Bacteroidia; order Flavobacteriales_E; family Vicingaceae; genus NORP294. Next base: position 964 of record CAJXRL010000053.1, on the reverse strand, counting down.
ATTCCATTTGATACTGGGGTGGGCTTGAAAGAGAATGAACTAATTGGTAGAAATCATCGTCTTTTCCCAAATCCAACAGCTAATCAAGTAAACCTCGCTTTTGTAGTAAAACCAAAGGAGCAATTTAGTTTTTTACTGTACGATTTACAAGGCAAGTTGGTTCAAGAGCAATTATTGCAAATTGGAGATAAGCATCATGTTCCTATAGAAGGAATAATACAAGGGTTGTATTTGTATCAAATTAGAAACAAAGTAGGCGATTTTTTAAGTGGTAAGTTGGTGGTAGAATAATGTCATCGCCTTAGAAACAGTCGATTGAAACGTCATAGCGAGGCACGAAGCAATCTGGTCCTTGATTACCGGATAGCCACACTCCTTTCGTCGTTCGCTATGACAGTTGTGATTAACAAGATTGTTTCCTTTCGTTTCACTTTACTCGCAATAACATTTTGGATTGTCATTGCGAGGCACAAAGCAATCTAGTTCTCAATAATACTCTACTTTTTTAGTTAAATTGAACTATGAAAACGTTCTACGTATATTTCATGACATCTAAGAAGAATACTTCTCTTTATACTGGAATGACAAATAATCTAGAACGCAGAGTAAAAGAGCATAAGGGGAATTTAAATTCAGGATTTACAAAAAAATACAATTGCCATAAACTAGTTTATTTTGAGGTATTCCATTCTGCTATTGATTCAATTAAAAGAGAAAAACAGATTAAAGGAGGTTCGCGAAAAAGCAAAAACAATCTTGTCGATCTTCATAATCCAGAATGGAAGGATTTAAGTGAAGACTGGGATTAAAATTAACCAGATTGCTTCATTTCGGTTCACTTCATTCGCAATGACATTTTGGATTGTCATTGCGAGGCACGAAGCAATCTGGTCCTTGATTACCAGATAGCCACACTCCTTTCGTCGTTCGCTACTGTCTCTTATACACATCTGACGCTGCCGAC
>CAJXRL010000052.1 GCA_913059105.1 uncultured Flavobacteriales bacterium | reverse complement strand
TCGTGGGCTCGGAGATGTGTATAAGAGACAGCCTTAAATGAAGGTGACACCTCTATTATTGTTTTGTATTTAGATGAATTATCGTACAAAGAGATTGCAGAAATCACAGGGGTATCAGAAAATAATGTTGCTGTAAAAATGAAAAGAATACGAAAGAAATTGTTTGAATGTATTACTCCAAAAATCAATTAATATGTTAGAACAAGAACTAAAAAATATCTGGAAGAACTCTTCGAAAACAGCTCAAATAAGCATTGAAATGGATCAATTGGTCAATGAGTTTGATTCTAAGATGACAAACATTCAAAAGAACATAAGAAAAAGAGATCTAAGAGAGATTTCTGCTTCTGTAGTTGGCATACTAATGTTTAGCGTTTTTGCGTATGAAATTCCGTTTCCAATTACCAAGTTTTCTTGTTTCTTATCTATTCTGTGGTTTGTTTTTGTTATTTATAAATTTAGAAAATCAAGTCAACAAAATTCATCTGATAAATTAACGTTACCTCTTAAAGAGCAACTTACGCATAAAAAGAAAATCTTACAGCATCAACTTAAACTATTATATTCTGCAGCATATTGGTATGTTGGTCCTTCGTTTATTACAAATTTTATATTTATAATCGGGTTGAAAAACCCTGCAGACTTTAATTGGAGCAACCAACTTGCAGAAAACCTATTACCACTAACAGTTAATGCTAAAATAGGAACAATAATTGGCCTGGCCTTCTTTTATATTCTTGTTATATGGGTTCACAAAAGAGCTGCAAGAAAAGAAGTGCAACCAGTTTTAAAAAGTATCGAGGTTCTACAGCAACAACTGAACAACTCAAATTAATTCTGGTAATCTGTGAACTAAGCCAACTAATGCAATTTGAACTAGGGTAAAGAAAGTGTTACTTTTAGCAAACATACATCAACACTATACTGAGGTGTTAGGTGCACTTTAAACTATATGGATAAATCTAATACGAGAATTGCACTCTTTTTTGGTATTACTCTAATCTGGTCGCTTCTCTGGTTTAGTCAAAAACATCTACTGACCAACATCTTGGGAGACATTCCATCATTTGCGGTCCTATTTTTGGGATGGGTTCCAGCTTTAGGTCTATTTATCGGAAGCCTGCTTTTGAGGAAAAAATTAGACAAAAAGAAAACCAGTATAGCTGGTAATAACCTTCGTTATTCCGCAGTTATTATTAGCATTCCAATTCTGTGTTTGACAATAATTGGTGTCAAAAACAACTTTGGAATTCAAATGAATTTATTTGGTGCTTTCATTGGTGTATTCACAATGATATATGCATTCTTGGAGGAATTTGGCTGGAGAGGTTATTTACAAGAAGAACTAACGCCCAAATTCAATAAATGGGTAGCATATGTGATCACAGGCTTTACTTGGTATATATGGCATTGGTATTTTTTAAGAGAAGGGAATGACGCCAAATTTTTTATGATCCCGATTCTAATAGTTGCAAGTATAGGAATTGGAGAAATAGCAAAGTCTACAAGATCGATATTGATATGCACTGCCCTTCACGGAATAGTCAACATTCTATTTATTTATAGTATAATTTCAAATCAACTGTCCTCTGCACAAAAGGCAATAATTTTGGTCATTTCTTTGGCAATTTGGATACCCATAATCAGGAAGTTGGAAAAACAAAATACCGCAATCAACCAAAACTAAAACGCATTTTTGCCCGACCGTAATTCTGCATAACTAAGAAATGAAAATACTTACAATTCTATTTTTCCTAATTGGTTTTACAACAACTGCTCAAAATGATCAGTTTGTCAAAATGTCTAGAGACTCTCTAACCCTATTTGTTAAAGACACTTCTGATTATTCAAAAGAATATTTAGAAGAGTTACTAAATTGGGATTTGTCAAAGACCTATACTCTCAATCGCGATACTTTGATTGTAAATGGAGGATTTGGATATGGACTATTTGACACTGGACTTAAAAAAGATAGACCATATATTTTTAAAGGGGCAAATGATTTGATGACAATTAACCTTGTTGCAACTAGAGTTAATTTCTCAACTATTGAATATCAAATAGAATTAAAAAAAGGCAGCGAACTTAATACTTTCAATGGAAAGGCACATGGTGGCGTTTCCATTTTGGGTTCGGAAAGTGATACCGATGATAAGACTGGAGAATCCTATTTCTGTTCAGAATATTCTAGTAATTGGAAACATTCAAAAGTTATAGTAAGAATTGATTCTGAAGAAAGTAATAAAGCAACAATTATAATTCATGATAATATTCATGTTACCTTAGAAAGCTGCCCTACTTTAGTTTTAAAAGAATAAAGGCTAAACAAACCAGTAGTTCGTAATTACTGAAAATTTGAAAATAACACAATTATGGAACAAAAATTCCCACTACCCCCTTTTAATCGTGAAGAGGCAATTGAAAAAATACAAAAAGCAGAAGATGCTTGGAACAGTAAGAACCCTGAAAATGTATCTAAAGCTTACACTAAAGATAGTGAATGGAGGAACAGAGATACATTTGTAAATGGTCGTAAAGAAATAATTGGATTTTTAACTCAAAAATGGGAGAAAGAAATCAATTATAGACTTAAAAAAGAATACTGGGCTCATACAGATAATCGGATTGCTGTTAGATTTGAATACGAGTACCAAACTAAAAACGGGAGTTGGTTTAGGGCCTATGGAAATGAAAATTGGGAATTTAACAAAAATGGATTAATGAAGAAAAGATATGCTAGTATAAATGATGTAGCCATAACAGAGAGTGAACGAACACTAAAATAAATCAGTTCTGCAGAATTCTCTCCTATTGACTAATACGCACAAAACAGCGCCTCAGTGGGAGAAAACACATTACATCAATGTTGTAATGCTTGAACTAAGCCAGCAAATACATCTTATTATAGTTAAAAAGGGTTATTTCTTATAGCGATTAATAGCACCATTCAAGGCCGTTAAACTCAACTTAGAAAGCATCTCATAAAATTGACTAACAATATGCAATTCAACCATTTAGAATGGTATCTATGCCTGCAAGCGTCGCCCGTTTGGCTATTGTCCTCCGCATATTGGTTAAATCTTGGATAAAATCATGCCTAATAGGGTATAAGAATAAGTAAACGAAGCTATTGATTACCGTTTTTATGGAATGATTGTTTATAGTCTAATTGCACAAAATTCTAAAAAATGGCAGTTAAGGAAGAGTTAAACATCAGTATCAGCTTGCCTTATGTATTTGAACGTAGGCGCATACTCGGTAATACTGCCCGCCCCCTTCTTGTTTACTTTGAAAGTAACATCTTTTGTTGTGCTAAATAACAGAACAGATGAAAAAGACTTTTTTAGATAAGGTTTTAGAACCTCAAAAGCCTCTTCCAAGCTAAGTTCATCCTCCACATCCTCAGTATCTACAGACCGGTAACGTAATTTTAATAAAACTTTAAAGCCATTGTCAGAATACACTGGTCTGAGAAATATATTTCTCAAGTTAGGTTTACCAATGGTCTTTGCCATGGTTAGCTTGGCAAATTGGCCTTCTTTTGCACTTTCTTTTACCTGTTCCCAGAACTGAACAAACATATCTTCGTAAGACATATACTTTAGATTAATGAAGGAGTATTTCTACATCTCAAAATTAACACTATTAGTTTTATCGGATAGCTATTTGACTATTAATCCGAATCAGTTTTCATTACTCCATTTTTGGTAAATTAAGCACAACTCAGCAGCTAAAAGTAGATATAACGCTTTGTGGGTCTGGCAAATTGATTCCTACTTCCTTATTACCGATTTGCTCGAAGGTGTAGTCCGAACAATAGAGCCAATCCGTAGGTTTTCAATGCGAAGCAAGAAAGTGTTACTTTTAGCTAGCACACTACAGCACCATGCAACGACGTTAACAACAAGCAAAATTGAACGATGAAAGAAACTATAGTCAAATTGTTAAATCAACAAGATGTAGATCAAATAGTGCAACTTACCAAATTGCTAAATCCAACTTTGCCCATTTCGGAACTAGCAAGCAGGCAAGCGAAAATGTTTGAATTTGACAACTATTTGTGTTTCGGACTTTTTGATAAAAAAAAACTAATTGGAGTTTCAAGTGGTTGGGTTACGGTGCGACTATACTCAGACAAACAACTAGAAATAGATAATGTAATTATAGATGATTCCATTCAGTCGAATGGTTATGGACAACTATTTATGAACGAGATTGAATCTTGGGCAATACTTAATAACTGCAAAACAATTGAATTAAACACCTATGTTCAGAATGATAGGTCACATAAGTTTTACTTTAATTTAGGCTTTAGCATTCTAGGGTTTCACTTTCACAAACAATTGTAAAAACCGGGAACAATCGATAGATAGCCACATTAAAAATACATTCTCTGTTTCTCTTTGGGGCGAACAATTGGGTCCTTTGGAACAAATTCTATATCCACTAAATCCACTTCACCATTTGGAGTTATTTTGAGCATCACCGATTGATAAGGTTTAAATTCCACAGTTTGATTAATACTATTGCCATTTATGGTAAAAGTAAATTCTCTAATTACGGACTGATTGGCAAAAGATTGACCTGAATACAATGGATATTTGAGGTCTTTTGCTGGGAATTGTGCAAGAAATAAATAAAGCTCTCCATTATTGTCTATTCTGGCCCAATACTCGGGTAAACTATCTCCATCAATTAGAGGTGGGTGCTCAATCACTTCTTGAAAATTTTCAGACACATTGGTTAAGGATGCAAGCTCATCTAACATCAAGATATAGTTTTTCGACTTGGCTTTTCCAGGTTCCTTAGGGCTTTGTTTTAAGCAAATTCTTAATCCCATCTTAGCCAACTCCAATACTCTTTTCAATGCTCGATTGTCCATAAATTTAACATCGATATAAAGAGTTGAGAATTGTGCATCACCAACTTTTAATTTGCCATCCTCAAAGCTTGCTTGTTCAAGAAAATGTCGATTAATCCAAAGTGGATGATAGCCTTCTGTTTCTTTAGGGGGATCAATATATCGCAACTCATATTCTCCCCAAACCCAAACTCTTTGTCGTTCTTTTGGATAAGCTCCTTGCATTACACCATCTTCATAAGGAATGTAGAGAGCTACATCGCTGTACGTTTTCCCTTTCTGCAATAAGCCTGAAACTTTCTCCATGTAGGCATTAAAAGCAGGTAATTCAGGTTCTAGACTACCCCCCGGACCAAAATAAGTAGTGGCGAAGAAATCAATACTATCTGAACCTGCAGGATTATACGGCATGCCGTGATAGAAATGCAGATTTACTCCTTGAGCGAAAAGTGCGTCGGCAACCATTTTTAAATCAGCTGTTTGTTCTTTACGCAAGTAAGTTGCTGGAAAGCCGTACATGCAGGTAAACGTTTCGCTAGAAATTACTTTTTTAGAAGAAAGGCACGCAGAAGAACTAACTACCCTTGAATAATTTGGATTGTTAAGCATAGCCTCTGATTCTGGAATATCTACCAAAGAATAAGTGGTCATAACATCGGTAGGAGCTGCTAAGCATTGAACTCTGGACAAAGCACCTAATTCTTTGCATTTTTTCACATAAGGTTTGTAAAATCCATTGGTAACGTATTCATCTAATAATAGCATATAGTCGTATCGAACATCAGGAAAAGAATCAATTCCTTGTTCCATAAATGGAATGAGATCATACCCAAATTTTGCTTCGAAACTGTTTTCAAATCCCTCTGTCCAAATTTTGTTGGTAGCATTTAATTTTATTTCCCACGAATCAGTAAAAAAAGCTGACTTAGAACCTTTTAATGCCTCAGCTAAAGCGTTTCCAATTGGATCGGCAAATTGATAGAAAGCATTGCTATCGAGATGATTTATGACATATTGTGTTTCTGGGTAGGTCCAAGCGAAAGTCAGCAATTGTTGAAAACTAGAATCCCCATAAATTCTAGTTCGATATTTGGGCTCAATATTACTGCCTGCAGAAGGCCAAGCGCTCCCAAAGGTGAAATCACAACTCATCCCAATTGAGTCAGCATATCGTTTAGTGTAGCCCACTATCTTAGACCATTCTGGACTTAGCCATTTTTGTGCAGTAGTATCTTTAGGATAATGCCTGTTGTACGCTCTTGCATACATTTTATCATAACGATACAAGGGATATACCCAAGCAATTTCTACACCGCCGAAGTTATTTTTCTTGGCCCAATCTAATTGATGCTTAATGTCTACTTTCTTGATTTTTGTGGCAAACCACCACCAGCGAGTGCAAGGTTTTGAACTTGGATAGTAGCTTGCGAGTCCTTTTTGATTGTCGGTAGATTGATATTGCTCACAACTCAAAAGAAAACAAAAGAAAATGAACCCTAGAAGAAAGAAATGTGATTGTTTCATGTAATAAAAATATGCAATTAAGCAACATACTTTTTAAAGTTTAAAAGTCTAAATTCGTTTTATGCGTAAAATCTATTTATTGATTAGCATACTGCTGGCAATCATTTTTGGTTGGATATTGGGAACACTTAAATTGCCTGATTTCGATATAAACAACCAATTTTTCTTCGGAATAGTAAGCGGCCTCGTATCTCTATTTCTTGCTTTTATGCTCCTGGTGCTATTAAAGCAAAACTTCTTTCTAAAAAGAGATAGATCTAACTCTTCAAACTGGGTTAAGTTAATACCTTGGTTTGTAGTTATTCTCATTACAATTGCAGCCATTTACCAATCTCTCAATAACAAACAGGATAATGCTTTAATTGAACTGCAGGAAAACAAATACAGGCAGCAAAAGATTAAAAATGTATTGATAGATTCAAAAAGGAAGAGTGAATTCTATAATAATAGGATGAGAAAGCTCATCATGGACGTGCGTGCTCAAACTGATCTGATAACTTTTGAAAAGCTTAGTGATGAGTTGATAGATCAATTTATTTCACTGAGCAATTACTTAGAACCTTATGCAGTGCTTTCAGATGATAGTTTAAGTGCTCAAAAATATAGTCCTGAAAGAGGAGAAATAATAGAAATTTTGAGGGCTTTTGAGATTGATTCAGCCTCATTTGATAACATTATTAGGAAAGGAAATTTTGAAAAAGCAGATTTGCGTGGTGCAGATTTAGAAGGTGTAAATTTAAGCGGGATCAATTTAGCAGGTGCAGATTTAAGTAGAGCGAATTTGAAAAATGCGAATTTAATAGGTTGCACTTTAATAAATGCTAATTTTCAAGAAGCTCAACTAGACCGAGCTATATTGGATAAATCGGATATAAAAAACGCCAACTTCAATTGGGCTTCTTTAAAAGGGAGTAGCTTGAAAAATACGAATCTGAAAGGAGCAGACTTATCGAATGCTACGATGAATGGCGCAGACCTTCAAGATGCGTTTATGCAATGGGCAATTATGAATGGTACTCACTTAAAAGAAGCAAATTTATTTGGTGCTGATTTATTTTCTGTGAAATTTGAAAAAGCCAATTTTCAAGGAGCCAATTTGAAATGGTCACGCATTAGGTCAGCAGATTTCACAGATGCGGATTTAACGAATGTGAATTTATTGAACGCAGCACCGGGCGCTGATTGGTTAGATAAGTTATTGGAATGGAGAATGCTAGGAACAAATGAGATTAATGTAACCTATCAATTGGTTGAAGATAGCATTCAACGTTTTTCAAAGGAGAAATACTTATTGAAACCAGTTTATAAAACTAAATCCCCAAATTAGTCATCAACTTCACCGCTTAATACAACATTTAATTTATTTGAAAAAAGTTGAATAACATCCTCATCTGTTCGAAAAGGTTCCATTTCTATATCAAAGGTCCAAACATAGAATTGTTGAATGTCGTTTAGGTACGCTGTCAACAATTCTGGAGACCATCTGGTTTTTTTGTTGAGTTTGTATTTAATTTTTAGCTTATTCCCAATTAATTGCCCCCATTCATTGTTTAACATATCAACATAGTTATCTACCGGATTGTTATTTGGATCTTTCAGCTGAGTTTCAGAAAATCTACCATGTATAATCTCAGGCATATTATGCCGTTCATGAACATCGGCTATAAAATCAGCAAACTCTTTGTTGTAAATAGAAGTAATTAATGCCTGAGCTGTTACATGATTAAATGAATTGATATATCCTTTTTCATTGCCATCTTTTGGATTTAGATAAGCCAATTGTTTGAGTTTAATTTTCTTTACAGACTGTTCAGCCAAATCATAAAAAGCTACATCCGTTGCGCCAAATAAATCATACCTTCTTCTAGCTAATATTTGAATAAATTTCAATTCTTTTCGATGCCTTATGGTATAAGGAGAACGAAATAACAAACTGAGTTTATCCCAAAAATTTCCTTCTTTTGCGGCAGAAATATCTCCTTGACTCAGACCTGATTCAAGAATACTTATAATCTTTTTTCCATTTGCACATTGCTCAATACGTACCCTATTGATTGCTTGATCAGCACTATTAACAAGTACAGATCCATTTAAGTATTCTACACGAACTAGCGATTTAAATTCTTGTAAATTATTAATTCTACTGGCGAGCAGAGCAGCTTTTCCTACTGGTAATTCTCCCTCAGTTAATTGGCAAGCTTCAGTTGATGAATAATCAACTTCTTGTTTGGTACAAGCCCAGAGTACACAAATTATTAAGAGTATAGAATATTGAACAAATTTCATTTTACTTTACAATGTTATCAAAATAAGCTCTTTTAATCGAAAAGGAACTAAATTTCAAAAATAAAAGTCAGATTAACTCAACATAATTCTTGAGCTTAGTAGTCTTCAATGCGTATTTTAGTCATCCTGATAGGTTTTTTGAATTAACTATGAATAGATTTATTTTAACGGCTGTTTTTCTTGTTTTATGTTCGTCAATTTCATTTGCAAAAGAATACAACATTTCGTCTTTTGGAGCGGTCGGTGATGGACAAACGATGAATACCATTGCTATTCAAAAGGCCATTGATCTGGCTCATAAAGAAGGGGGAGGCAGAGTAATTATTCCTTCTGGTAAGTTTTTAAGCGGAAGCATTGTTCTAAAATCAGGAGTTGAATTGCATTTAAAAAGACGAGCCACCTTATTAGGGAGTACTAAAGCATCAGATTACATTAAACTAGACAGATGGTATGCTCTTGTAATGGCTAATAATTCAAAGAACATAAGTATTACAGGAAAAGGTATAATTGATGGACAAGGCAAGCGATTGGCCTTGCACGTTGATAGTCTTTTCTATGCAGGACAAATAGATAGTTCTCAATATAGATTAAATGAAAAGAGGCCAGGTGTTGATGTACGACCTCAGGTAATAGAGTTTGTTCATTGTATTAATATTAAAGTCACTGGTATTACAATTAGGAATTCTGCTAGTTATGTTCAATCATACATGAGGTGCAGAAACATGCAAATTGATAGAATTAGAGTAGAAAGTGATACCTATTGGAATAACGATGGAATTGATTTAATAGATTGCGTAAATGTGAGAATTACTAATAGTTTTGTAAATTCTTCTGATGATGGTATTTGCTTAAAGTCTTCTCGTCACTCAGATGGCTTATACATTTGTGATAGCATTTACATTGCTAATTGCACGATAAGATCTAGTGCCAGCGCTATTAAACTTGGTACACATTCCTATGGCGGTTTTAAAAACATAAAAATTGAGAATATAAAGGTGTACGATACATTTCGTTCTGCGATTGCTTTGGAAGCATATAGTAACGGGGTATTAGAAAATATTGAGATTAGCAATGTGAAAGCCAAAAATACTGGAAATGCAATTTTTATACGTTTAGGAGACGCTCGCGCGAATCAACCTCCCGGGACTTTGAGAAATGTGACAATAAAAAATGTAAGGGCCCAGATCGCTTTCTATCCGCCTGATTCGAAGTATGAAATCAGAGGCCCTGAGTTGCCATTTTTTCATAATGTTTTTCCCTCATCCATAACTGGAATCCCTGATTATTTAGTTCAAAATGTTCATTTGGAAAATATTAAGATTATTTACCCAGGAAGGGGTAGTCAAGCTTATGCAAATATGCCCGTAGATCGTTTAGATGATGTACCTGAATATGCAGATCATTATCCTGAATTTTCTATGTTTGGAGAATTACCTGCTTGGGGCTTATACATTAGACACGTTGAAGGGTTAACCTTGAAAGATGTTGTATTAAAAGTAAGGAAAGCGGATTATCGACCGGCTATTGTATTAGATGATGTGAGAAACTCATCTCTTCAGGAAGTTAAAATTGAAGGAGATAAAAAACCAATAAACATTATCCAAAAAAGTGTAAGCAACGTTACTATAGTTAACTGATAAACTTAACTATTTACTAAGACGTCTACTCAAATCTTCTAGTGATTCACCTTTTGTTTCAGGCATTTCCACAAATGTCCATATCAATTGGCCAATCATCATTACGGCGAAAATGGCAAAAACAATTCCTGCCCCTACGGATGAAAATAAGGAAGGAATAAAAGAAGGAATGAGTGCGGCCAGTATCCAATGAACAGACGATCCAAATGCTTGCCCCGAAGCACGCAAATGATTTGGAAAAATCTCGGCTATGAAAACCCAAATAACAGTTCCCTGTCCAATAGCATGAGAAGCTATGAATAAAAAGAGGAAGATAGGAATAAGGTTACCATCCCATTGAAATTGAAAGGAAAGGGCAACACAACTTAATGAGATGATGTATCCAATAGAACCGAAATACATTAGTTTTTTTCTACCGATGCGATCTATAAGAGCAATGCCTATTAGGGTGAAAACCACATTGACGACACCAATACCAACACTGCTTAATAAAGCAATACTTCTACCTAAGCCTGCCTCTTCAAAAATACGTGGAGCATAATACAATAAAGCATTTATACCTGAGAATTGGTTAAAAAAAGCGATGAAAAATGCAAGTAATAAAGGAAACCTGTATTTTTTCATAAATATAGACTCTCGGCAGATGGAATTTGTCTTGCTAATCTCCTCTATGAGTGCATCAATTTCTTCTTTCTTTTGATTGATTAGCATTATTTCTTTAGCCTCTTCTATTCTTCCTTTAATAATCAACCATCTTGGGCTTTTAGGAACAAATAAAATTATGACACTATATAATAAAGCTGGAATTAATTCAGCGCCAATCATGTATCGCCATGGTTCTTCTCCCATATCTTGGAGAATGTAGTTTGAAAACAAGCCTATTAAAATTCCAATGACGATACTTTGTTGATATAAGGCAACATATCTTCCTCTTTTTTTGGCCGGCGCAATCTCAGAAATATAAGCCGGTGCAGCTATAGTAGATGCTCCAACACCCAGCCCACCAATAAATCTAAAAATTGAAAAGCTTGTTACTGAATCAGCAAAAGCAGAGCCCAATGCGGAGAGAATAAAAAGTAATCCAATGCCAATTAAAGTGTTTTTTCTGCCATATTTATCGGTAGGAATTCCCCCAAATAAAGCGCCTATTACCGTTCCCCAAAGAGCTGATGATATAACTACAAATCCATGTACAAAATCATTGGAATTCCACAATTCCTGAAGTTGTTGATCAACCCCTGATATTACAATTGTATCAAAACCAAAAAGAAATCCAGCCAGTGCAACTGAACAGGTCCAAATAAAAGATTTTTTCATATTGATGTAATCTTATTTAAGTGCTAAGAGGCTATCAACTAAATAATCTATTTCACTTTTGGTATTGAAGATAGAAAAGGAAATCCGGAAGGCATTTAAGTTATTCTCATAGATTCCTCTTACTCTTATTTTCTGATCAAGGTATAGATTAGGTGTTGATTTTGAACTATCTATGCCGACAATCTGAAGAGAGATCATTGGCGTACAATAATCAACATTTTGGGGACTTATCACTTTTATGTCCTTAAAATTGTCAATAGCTGATAGAAAATAATTGGCAAGTTCTTTTCTTCTTTGTACTATATGTTCAAAACCAATTTCATGTATAAAGTCTAAAGCACTTTCCAGACCATAAATCAAAGGTGAATTTCTAGTACCATATTCCTGTCTTGAAGCGGTCATAAGGTATTCTAAGGTCAAACTATCTAAGTCATATTTCTTATCAGTATATGCCCCTACATGGTTTGGAGAGCATTTTTCAATAACAGTTTTATTAATGAATAAAATACCTGTTCCTGAAGGTCCATATAACCATTTGTGGCCACTGCAAGCGTAAATATCAGGATTTATATCATTTAAGTCAACAGGTATAAGTCCTGCTGATTGTGCACCATCTATGCAACAAAAGATGTTATTCTCCTTACATAATTCTGCAATTTCTTTCGCAGGTAGTAACATGCCAGTTGTACTAGTAACATGGGAGAAAGAGATGACTTTGGTCTTCGGTCCAATACTGTCTTTTAATAATTGAAGGTTATTTTCTCCCGACATATCAAGTTCAACCAAACGTAGAGTTACACCAATGTCTTTTTGCAGCGCTAACCAAGGAGCTGCGCCTCCAATATGTTCATGATTAGTAAGTAGTATTTCATCTCCTTTTTTTAAAGGTAAACTTCTAGCAGCAATATTCATTCCCTCAGTAGCGTTTCTGGTGAATGTAATTTCCTCAGGTTGAACATTAAAAAATTGAGCGTATTTATTTCGTGTAATATATTTTTTAGAATGCCCATCAGTACCTAATCTTTCAAAGAATTCTGTTTTATTACAAATTTTGTCAATGACCATTTGAGGGGAAGGACCTAAGCTACCGGTATTGAAATATGTGTGTTCTCCAGTAACCGGAAACTTCTCTCTAATTCTAGCCCAATTTATTGAAGAATAATCCACATCTGAAAATTGTAAAGAGGAAGTTCTTTTTATTGGTACATTAGATTCGATTGAAGCTAGTAGTGGCCATCCACCTGCAATAAATCTGTCTCTTATACACATCTCCGAGCCCACGAGACAGGCAGAAATCT
>CAJXRL010000051.1 GCA_913059105.1 uncultured Flavobacteriales bacterium | reverse complement strand
TACACAGAGTAGATCGTCGGCAGCGTCAGATGTGTATAAGAGACAGGTATGGAATTGTTGGCGGCGCATTCATTCTGTTGATGTATTTGATTCTATTATATAGAGGAATATTAATAGCCAAAAATGCTCCACGAACTTTTGGGTCTTTGCTGGCAATTGGGCTGAGTTTTAGTTTGGTTTTTCAAGCAATGATTAACATGGCTGTTGCCGTGAATTTGTTTCCAGTTACCGGGCAGCCCCTGCCAATGGTTAGCATGGGAGGAACTTCGATTTGGTTTACTTGTTTGGCAATTGGCATTATTTTAAGTGTAAGTAGAAATACGGAAAACGAAAAAATGGAGGTAAGCAATGGCTAAACTGAAAGTAATAATTTCTGGTGGAGGAACTGGAGGACATATTTTCCCCGCAATAGCCATAGCCAATGCAATTAAAAAAATAAGACCAGATACTGAGTTTCTTTTTGTAGGGGCATTAGGTAGAATGGAGATGACCAAAGTTCCTGAAGCAGGTTTCGAAATTGTTGGATTACCGATAATGGGCCTTCAACGAAAGTTGACGTTGAAGAATTTGAAATTTCCATTTATGCTGCTAAAAAGTGCAGCAATGGCAAAAAAAATTGTGAAAGATTTTAAACCTGATATAGCTATTGGTGTAGGAGGTTATGCAAGTGGACCATTGCTTAGAGCTGCCAATAAAGCGAAAGTGCCCACCTTATTGCAAGAGCAAAATTCTTACGCAGGTTTAACAAATAAAATATTAGGAAAAGACGCGAGCAAAATATGTGTTGCATATGACGGGATGCATGCTTTTTTTCCAAAAGAAAAAATTATTTTAACAGGAAACCCAGTTCGATCTGAGGTAATTAAATTAGAAGGGAAAAGAGAAAGAGCTATTGAATTTTTTGCCTTAGATTCCTCTAAAAAAACGGTGTTAGTTGTTGGTGGAAGTCTAGGTGCTTGGTCGGTGAATGAAGCGGTAGAAAATTCTATTGCTGCATGGGAGAAAGCAGGAATACAAGTTGTTTGGCAAACGGGGAAGTTGTTTTATGAGCGTGCTCAAAAAGTAGCTTCAGGAAAGGAATCGTGGTTGAAAGTAACTGATTTTATTAAACGCATGGATTTGGGTTATGCAGTCGCGGATTTAGTGGTGTCAAGGGCTGGAGCCCTTGCTGTCTCGGAATTGTGCTTGGTGAAAAAACCATCCATATTTGTACCATTGCCTTCAGCAGCAGAAGATCATCAGACCAAGAATGCAAAGGTGCTGACAACCCTAAATGCCGCAAGAATAATAAACGATTCAGAGGTAAGAGAGAAATTGGAGAAAACTGTGTTAGATTTAATAAACAATGAAGCAGAGTTAAATAATTTGAGTGAGAATATTAGTCCATTGGGTTATCATGATGCTGCGGACATCATTGCCAATGAAGCGTTGAAAATGATTCATTAATAGCACTGAAGAGTAAAATTTTTTGTGATTAGAATAAGATAAAAAGAGGTGAACATAGTTAAAGAAAATATCTACTTTATAGGAATTGGCGGCATCGGCATGAGTGCTTTGGCGCGTTATTTTAACCAAGTTGGGAAAAAGGTAGCGGGCTACGACCGCACTACAACGTTGTTGACAAAGCAGCTTCAAAAGGAAGGCATGTCAATTACGGATTTTGCTGAGGCAGATGCAATTCCTCATCCTTATAGAGACTCTTCAAATACGTTGGTGGTTTATACTCCCGCAATATCAGCGAATAACCCTATGCTCATTTATTTTCAGGAAGAAGGATTTGAATGCTTGAAAAGGGCACAAGTTCTAGGGTTGATTAGCCAAGGTATGAAAACAATTGCGGTTGCAGGAACGCACGGCAAGACAACCGTTTCTTCAATGATTACTTATTTGTTAAAGGCAGGAGGAATAAAGGTAAATGGGTTGTTAGGAGGAATTTCAAGAGATTTTGGAACAAATTTGTTACTTGATCCTGATGCTGAAATCTTAGTGACAGAGGCAGATGAATACGACCGTTCTTTTTTGCAATTATATCCAAATCAGTTGGTTATTACTTCAATAGATGCTGATCATTTAGATATTTACGAAGATGAAACCGATTTAAAAAATACCTACAATCAGCTGGTGGCTCAAGTAGATGTGCAAGGCACCTTATATACCAAACCTGAGGTGGCTGAAGCTTTAAATATTCCTGAAGAAATTCAGTCTAGAACATATTCGTTAGCTCAAAAATCGATTATTCAAGCTAGAAATATAAAAGTGGAAGACGGTAATTTTGTGTTCGACTATGAATCGGAACGTTTCGCTTTGCAAAATGTTACGTGTGGATTGCCTGGATTGCATAATGTTGAAAATGCAATGGTAGCCATGGCTGTGGCATTTACTCATGGAGTGGATGTTGCAAAAATTAAAACTGCTATTGCTGATTTTCAAGGGGTTAAAAGGCGGTTTGATGTACATTTAAAAAGGCCTGATTTTGTTTATATAGACGATTATGCGCATCATCCGGAAGAGGTGAAGATGTTGTTGAAATCAGTTAAGGAATTGTATCCAGGGAAAAAAATAACAACCATTTTTCAGCCACATCTTTTTAGCAGAACTAGAGATTTTGGAGAAGATTTTGCACGAGAATTAGCGGTGTCAGACGACTTGATTTTACTAGAGATATACCCAGCTAGAGAAGAACCGTTAGAAGGGATAAACTCTATATGGTTATCCAAATTGATCGGTAAAGATGGGGTGAGTGTTTGTGATAAGCATCATTTAATGAACATTTTAAAGACAAAAGAAGTTGAAGTTTTACTCACTGTGGGTGCAGGAGATATTGATACTATGATTGAACCAATAATTAATCATTATCAAATAGACGTATGAAAAAAGTATTAAATATCGGTTCGTGGGTAATACTATCATTAGCGTTGGTGACAATTCTGGGCTTTGTAAATCATGTGCAAAAGCAAATGGTTTGTACCGATATTAATATCACTATTGACAATAGTAACGGTAATTTTTTCGTTGATGAAGAAGATATTTTTAGCATGGTTTATCATGAAATGGATACTATTTTAGATAGACCCATTTCGGCTATTGAAGCGGAAAAACTAGAGCATAAAATAAATAATCATCCGTCGGTTTCAAATTCTGAAGTGTATAAAACGATAGATGGGAAGTTGCAAGTAGAAGTATATCAGCGAACTCCAATTGTGCGAATATTTAGCATGAACGGAGACAGTTACTACCTAGATAGCACGGGAAAGGTGATGCCACCATCGGATCAATATACTTCAAGAGTTTTTGTAGCAAATGGATTTATTAACGACCCTTTTAAAACGGTAAGTCACCTAAATGCAAGAATGGTGGCAGATTCGATTCAAAACAGGGTGATGATTGACGATATTTTTACAATGGCTCAATTTATTCGAACCGATGCTTTGTGGAACTCACAGATTGAACAGTTGTATGTTAATAAAGAATTGGAGATTGAATTGATTCCAAGGGTTGGAAATCATAGAATTGTAGTAGGAGATGCCATTGATATAAAAAAGAAGCTAGATAAGCTTAAAGTGTTCTATAAGAAGGGGTTGAGTAAAACAGGTTGGAACGAGTACAGTGTCATAAACCTAAAATTCGCAAATCAAGTGGTTTGCAAAAAACGAAATTAGCATGGAATCATCATCAGATATAGTTGTAGGACTGGATATCGGAACCACAAAAATTGTGGTAATGGTGGGCCGTAAGAATGAAGTTGGAAAGCTTGAGATCTTAGGTATGGGTCGTTCTGAATCGTTGGGCGTTACTCGCGGAGTAGTTGCTAACATTGAGAAAACAGTGCAATCTATTCGTACTGCTGTTTCAGAAGCAGAAAATAAATCGGGAGTTGATGTTCGTGTAGTAAATGTTGGAATCGCCGGTCAGCACATTAAAAGTTTGCAGCATCGAGGGATCAAAATGAGAAATACATTAGACGATGAGATTTCCCAGGAGGACATAGACATGTTGATTAATGATATGTTCAAGTTAGTGACGCTTCCCGGGGAAGAGATTATAGAAGTTTTGCCACAAGAGTTTATTGTAGACAACGAACAAGGCATTAAAGACCCAATTGGAATGTCAGGCATTCGTTTAGAAGCTAACTTTCATATAATAACTGGGCAAGTTGCAGCAGCAAAGAACATCCATAAATGTGTGCACAAAGCAAACTTAGAAATTCAAGATGTTGTTTTAGAGCCGATTGCTTCTTCTGCAGCAGTGTTAAGTGAAGAAGAAAAAGAAGCGGGAGTGGTGTTAGTTGATATTGGAGGAGGAACAACTGATGTTGCCATTTTTCAAGATGGAATTATTCGACATACTGCGGTGATTCCTTTTGGAGGAAACATCATAACGGAAGATATTAAAGAGGGATGCAGCATAATTAAAAATCAAGCTGAGCTGTTAAAGGTAAAGTTTGGTTCAGCCTTAGCGAATGAAAGCCAAGAGAATGAAATCGTCTCCATTCCTGGTTTAAGAGGTAGAGAGCCAAAGGAAATTTCGATTAAAAATCTTTCGCATATCATTCAAGCAAGGTTAGAAGAGATTATTGAGCACATCTATTACGAGATTAAGAATAGTGGTTATGAAAACAAGTTAATTGCTGGAATGGTAATTACCGGTGGTGGTTCTCAAATGAAGCACATTGGTCAATTATTTGAATACGTAACTGGAATGGATACAAGAATTGGTTATCCAAATGAGTACTTAGCAAATGGCAATGCAGATGAAATTACTAGCCCAATGTATGCGACTGGTGTTGGCTTGATTTTGAAAGGATTTGAAAAGTTGGAGCGCCAAAAGGGACAGAAGAAAAATATTGATCAGGAAGATTCGATCAAAGTGCGTCAAGGAGAAAAAACAAAAGGTGGCTTTTTGAAAAGTATGTTGGCAAAAGGGAAACAATTTTTTGAAGAGGACGAGAATTGAGAATGTGGAATGTAGAATGAGGAGTTAAGAATGTAATAGCTTTTTTGAAAGCACAGAGAAAAAGAAAATGGAAAGGCCGAACCCTGCGAAAGATAAAAGTTTCGAATTTGCTTTAAAAGTGATAAAGGTTTGCAGAAGAGTTGAGAAAGAGGAAAGAGAGTATGTTTTGACAAAGCAACTATTAAGGTCAGGGACTTCAATAGGGGCGAATACAGAAGAAGCAATTGGCTCATTTAGTGATAAAGATTTTCACTACAAATTTTCAATTGCTTACAAAGAGGCACGAGAGAGTCATTATTGGATTAGACTGCTTTTTGAATCTGGTATGTTGAAGAAGGATGAGTATAATAGTTTAATAGAAGGAGCTGAAGAATTGCAAAGAATTATCGGTTCAATCTTGAAAACAATGAGAAATAAATAGGATTAAAAAATAAATAATAGTAGAAGTAATAAAGAGAATTATGGATTCGACATTCTTCATTCTTCATTCAACTTTCTACACTAAATATAGAAATTATGAGATTTGACTTACCCAAAGAACAATCATCAATCATCAAAGTAATCGGAGTCGGTGGCGGCGGAAGCAACGCTGTTAACCACATGTACCGTCAAGGCATTACTGGTGTTGATTTCATTATTTGCAATACAGATCAACAAGCTTTGGATTTAAGTCCAATTCCAAATAAAATTCAGTTGGGTTCAACCTTAACAGAAGGAAGAGGAGCCGGCTCAAATCCTGAGGTAGGCAAAAATGCTGCTATCGAAAATGTAGAAGAGTTGAAAGAGTTGTTAGAGAAAAACACTCAAATGGTTTTTATTACCGCAGGAATGGGTGGTGGAACTGGAACAGGAGCAGCTCCAATTATTGCGCAAACCGCCAGAGAAATGGGTATTCTTACGGTAGGTATTGTGACTATTCCTTTTGGGTTTGAAGGTCGAAGAAGAAAGATTCAAGCAGATTCAGGATTGGCTGAATTAAGAGATAGTGTAGATACTTTACTAATCATTTGCAATGACAAGTTGAGAGAGATGCACGGGAATTTGAAAATTGGCCAAGCTTTTTCTATGGCAGATGATATTTTAACGGTTGCAGCAAAAGGAATTGCTGAAATTATTACTGTTGCAGGATACATCAATGTAGATTTTGAAGACGTAAGAACAGTAATGAAGGATGGAGGAACTGCAATAATGGGTTCTGCTGTAGCTGAAGGAGAAGGAAGAGCGGTGAAGGCGGTTAGTCAAGCGCTAGCTTCGCCCTTGTTAAATGACAATGATATCACTGGAGCAAATTATATATTGTTGAATATTACTTCTGGTGACGAAGAAGTTACCATGGACGAAATTGATGAGATTACAGAATATATCCAAAATGAGGCAGGAAATACTGCAGACATTATTTGGGGGAACGGCTTAGACGAATCACTTGGAGAAAATTTATCTGTAACCATCATCGCGACAGGATTTGGAAAAGCAGAACCAGGAGGTTTTACAACTGCCAAAGAACCTAAGAAAGTGGTGAGAAAGTTGACGGATGACGTGAGTACTGTAATTACAGCGCCTACAGAAAAAGCTACTCCAACTGCATCTGAAAGCAATAAATCGGATGAGCCAACTTTGAAAAACTCAAGTGATGATCAGAAGAGTTTTGAATTTCAAATCAGAAAGACTGATGCCAAGAAACAAGAAGAGCCTAAGGTAAAAAAGTATAGCTTAGAAGATGAGTTCAAATCTGAAGAAGAATCAAAAGCGAACGAATGGACGCCTCATAGTGTAAGTGTACCAAATACGGCTATTGAAGAAGAAGCAAAACCTGAAATGACTTCTTACCAATCTACTCCTGAGAAATCGGCAGAGAGTGAAGAAGCTCAGATTAAGAAAACGCACGAGAGAATTCGAAGATTGAAAGAATTGAGTTTAAAAATTAAGAGTCCGGGTGGAATTAACGATTTAGAGAAAGAGCCAGCTTACAAGAGACGAAACATTTCTTTAGACGATACTCCTCATTCTTCAGAATCAAATGTTTCTCGTTATACGTTAAGTGAAGACGATGACAACAAAACGAATTTAAGACAGAATAATTCTTTCTTGCATGATAATGTGGATTAGGTAATAATCCTCAGATTTGGTTAATAAATAGGAAAAAGCTCCGAATGTAAGTTCGGGGCTTTTTTGTTTGGCAATTTTTTTGGTAACGTCATCGCTTTGTCACATGGATCGGAGTCGAAGTGAAGTGCGACGTGACAATCGGGTTTACATTTATAGAATGAGAAATTTGAATGAAGTATTAGAATCCAAAAAGGAGAAGTTTTACGTGGTAAGTTGGTGATTGAGTACAGCCATTGTCAACATCAAAGCGGCCAACTAGTGCGTCATCGCGAAGGAGGCACGACTGCGGCGATCTGGTCCATATACTAAACTGCTTCTTCCGCTTACATTCCTCACTCCCTATTCTACATTCCACATTCCACATTTACGCTAAGGTTTGTTATCTTTGAATGCTTGGTATAGTCTTTGAATTGCATTGAAAAAAAATAGAATATGAAAAAGTTAAGTTTACTAGCAGCCGGTTTGGTATTAGGTCTTTTTGTAAGCGCTCAAAATGAGTATAATCTGGTTCCAAACCCAAGTTTCGAGGACCTAGGGAAAAAAGGAAAGGTAACTGACAACGGTCAGGTTCATTTAGCTGAACCTTGGACTTCAGTTACTATGAATCCAGTAGATTTGTATTCTGAAGGTGCAAAAACGGATGATTTTGCAACACCTTTCAATAAAAGAGGAGAAGAAAAAGCAAGAACAGGAACAAATTATGCCGGTTTAAATTTCTATGGCTATAAAGGAAAGGAACCAAGAAATTATTTGGGAATAGAGTTGATAAAACCAATGGAAGAAGGAAAGCAGTATTGTGTTAAATTTCACGTTTCTATGTCCGATATGTCAAAATATGCTGTAAACAACATTGGGGTATTTATCGATTTTGAACCAATGAATGAGGCAATTGAAGGTAACATGTATGAAGATCCGCATGTGCTTAGTGTTACTAAAATGATTTATAAAAAGCAGTATTCTTGGATGCCAGTTTGCGCAACCTATACAGCTGAAGGTGGCGAGTCGTTTTTAATTATTGGAAATTTCGCTAAAGATGTAGATACTAAATTTGAGACTGTTCGGTTGTCAAGAGACTTTACTGGTCGTCAAACGTACGATGGGTATTACTATGTCGATGATGTTTCAGTAATTCCGACGGATAAAATAGGAGATAAAGATTGCGCTTGTGAAAGAATTGCTGGGGGGCAAATGAAAACTGAATATAAAACCTTTGAAACGAAGGCGATAGATCAAAAGACTGCTCAAAAAGTAACCTATGTAAATTCCGATGGATCAAAAGCAGGAGAAAAACCTAAAGTGGCGGTAAAAAAGGATGATACTAAAACGGTTGAACAAGGCGGAGTAGTTTACAAAAAAGCAAACGCGGTTGTAGAAGAAGTGGAAGTTCCTAAAGCTCCTAAAGCATACTCTCCAAACGATGTTGTTATTTATTATGAGTCAAAAGAGTTTCAAGTTCCCGAAGAAGAAAAAGAAGCAGTTACCAAATTGATTAAATACTTGAAGGATAATAAAACTGTAATTATTCAAATTCAAGGACATGCGGATCCATCGGAATCATCTGTAGCGTCAATTGGAAAGAGAAGAAGTGCGCTATTTAGAGTTGCATTAACAAAGCAGGGAATTCCTGCTGCTCGCTTAAAAACAGTTTCTTTTGACACATCAAAACCAGCTGAGGAAGATGATGCCGCTAAAAACCAAAGGGTGACTATAAAGGTGCTCTAAATTGAAAATCTTCGTAAAGAATATAGCCACTTCGGTGGCTTTTTTTCTGCTCATAAATTTTTGTTCTGCTCAAAATTTAATTCCCAACCCCGGATTTGAAGAAGTGCATGCTTGTCCGACAGGTTTGCGACAATTGGAATTAGCAAAGTACTGGTATGGAGCAAATGCTGGAACACCTGAATTGTTCCATAATTGTGGTTTTAGGGCTAGTATTTCTCCTAATACTGGCAATGCAATGGGGGGGGTTATTTTTTTAAGTGAAGCAAGTTCGTTTGTCGAATACCTTCAAGTTGAATTTGTAGATTCTCTTGTTCAAGGCGAGGAATATGATTTTAGTTTCTACATTCGATTATCAACTACTTCTTTAATAGCAATTAATAATATTGGTGCATTTTTTAGTAAAAACGGCTTGCATCGAAATCTTTGGGTTCGCTTTCAAAATCGACCGCAAATAGTATTTGGGGAAGTAGCTGATAACACACAGTCGTGGCAAAAATTAGAAGGGACGTACAAAGCTAGTGGGGGTGAAAAATTCATTACAATTGGAAATTTCTTCGCGAAGCATTTTGTTACCGAAAAAATTGTCAATAAAGCTGCGACGGATCGCACCACTTATTATTATGTTGACGACTTCTATCTTGGAAAGAAACAGCTTTATGCGCCAAATGTGCCGCCTTCGCCAAAAAAGGTAAATTGGAGCCACTTAGTTTATTTCGAAAAAGACAGTTCTTCCATTACGGAAAGTGAATTGTTGCGACTGGACCAATTTATTCAACAATTGCCACTCCCCCTTTTTACACCAATAAAAGTGGAGGGGCATACAGATCAAGATGCAAGTCTAGAATACAACCTGCAGCTTTCACAAGATAGAGCCGATATGGTAAAAACAAGGATGAGTAACTTTAACCTTCAGAATGTTTATACTTCATGGTCTGGGGAGTACAAAATTATTTACGAAGGAACAGAAGAAGAGGGGAAATCAAAAAACAGAAGAGTGACTATAACCGTAGAACGTTAGATGAAAAAGATAATCTATACAATTTTTCTATTAAGTACAGTATTGACTTCTAAAGCGCAAGAGAATGATGCTTATTGGGCGGAACTATTATTGGATGAAGTTAACAGAGTGCGTGAAATCAATCAGCTTCAAAATTTGCGTTTAGACGAGGTGCTATCGGCAGCTGCATTTGATCAAGCTGAATACTGCTCTGAATTGGGAAAGCTGGTGCATACACAAGATAACAGTAAAAAAGAGAACGTTAGTAAGAGAGTTCTCTATTACGAAGGTT
Organism: uncultured Flavobacteriales bacterium; assembly: GCA_913059105.1. Classification (GTDB taxonomy): domain Bacteria; phylum Bacteroidota; class Bacteroidia; order Flavobacteriales_E; family Vicingaceae; genus NORP294. Next base: position 2,939 of record CAJXRL010000051.1, on the reverse strand, counting down.
TGCATGGACAATTGGAAGAAAATTTATCGCAAATTTCTTTTGGTGCGAAAGAAGCTTTGGAGCCAAATGGATTAAGAGTAGAATTGGATTCTGATGAGAAAGTGGTAAAAGCAATTGTAGCCGCTTGGTTAGAAGATGAGAAAAGTAGTAAACTAAATTTGTTAGATCCTAATTTTTATACGTTAGGTTCTTCAGTCATTGAGAGTAACGAAACAGATTTTTTGTTCTGCGCTGTATTTGGCAATGAGCCCTATGAATCATTGGGCAGTGAAAAATTAAGTATAAAGAACCATGGTATAGAGTCTTATGATAAACAAAAGTGCAGCAAATTTCTTGAGCGCTACCCAAGTATTTCACAGCTTTTCTCAGATGTTATTAAAATCAATAACGGAGAAGTTTTTCTAGAATATCATAGCTTACCTTTTGTTGAAGAACTTTTTAGTGAAGGTTCAGATGCAGTGGCAATAGATTGGGTTGATCAACGTCAATATAGATGTAATCTTGGAACCCAATTGTTCCCAGGTACTATTGCCAAAGGTTATCTTCAAAAGCCAGTTAAAAAATCATTTTTACTAAGTCAAAATGTGACGGACAGTATAAAAGAACTGAAAGTGAATTTGGGCAATGTTCCTAGCTTTTACTCAGCAAACTCAACAGAGCCTAATCTAATAATTATTAAAGGTGGCGTTCATTGTGCCACTGTTCCTTTTAACAAAATAGAATCAAAAAATACGAGGCAAGTCCCTATTGAATTTGCAGTTGCGGGAGAAAGTAAAGCGAATCAATATACATGGAAAGATTCGATGGTATTTCAAATTCCATTATTCCCAAATGGCTTTGATTCTTTGCAACGGGCAAAGGTTACCTTGGAGAGATTGAAGTTTAAAATTACATCTTCAAATTTGGTAGTACAGGTTTCTCCAATTCATCAAGATGCATTGGCGAATTTCCAAAATGACTTGCCGTCCAGAACCCATGTTGCTTGGGATTCGCTTACGTCTTTTGTAAAGAACACTGATTACCAACTAGAATTGGCTGGTTTAAACGAAGAAGAGAAAATAGAGTTCTTAAAAGAGGCGCAAAAGGAAGATGAGAAACTTAAAATATTTTTACTGAGGATAAATAATTTGCAATTTGCAGTAAAAGGAGAAGCTAGTATACAACTGAATGAAGAGACTGCGGAACAGCTTCAATTGTATCGTTTTTTTCTGGAAAATAATCAAATACAACCAGCACTTTTTGTTCAGTCAAAATTGTTGATTAAGGTTAGAAATGGAGAGCTAAATGCCAAAGAATTGCCGCAAGCGGATCCTGCTCAAAAGGTCAATACATTAGCAGTAATTAATAATCAAATTGTATTAGAATCTATTATGGGAGCTGAGCAATATGGGGGAAATCCAATTTATCTGGCCTTGTTTGAACTCTACTTAATTAATCAAAGACAACCCGAGGTTGCATTCAATTATCACGTTGCAGTGTTGGAATACTGGTCAACGCATCAAAGTGAAATAAAAAACATGGAGGGATGGTTGCCGGGTTTTAGAAAAATTTCAACAGAACAAATTATTGTAGAGAAATATGCGAGGGCCATGATGAATTACAACCTACTTGCTGTTGATTATTTTTATGACCAAGGTAATTTTGACAAGAGAAAGAAATCCTTTACAGAACTTATAAAATGGCAACGAAAGGCAAACATGAATAAAGAAGAGAAACTAAATCTTGCTAAAACATTGTGTTATCAAGATCAGTTTAGCTACGCGATTCAATTATTGCAGCCTGAAGTGCAAAGCGACCAAATAAATGAAGAAATTTTATTTTACTTGCTTCAAATTGCGCAATATGATAAATCACAATTTAACGATTCGAAATATTTAGCATTATTAGAAAAAGCAAGTAAATTGTACCCTAAAACTTTTTGTAAATTTTTTAGCGCCTCCTTCAATGGGAAACAAAGCATGGAGAATGCCTTAGTAAAGAATTTGTATTGTAAGAATTGTCATTAGGAGCGAGCGTAGGTTACAACTGTTTGAACAGATTCTTGTGTGCCATCATTATCAACATCTTCAATTGAATAGCGTTCAATAATTAAATTTCTGCCATCGTTTACAATGATATTGAATACGGTCAGATTTGGTCCACCATAATCTAAAATTAGTTTGGTGTCATTTGAGATTAACGACCAAAAATAAAATTCCTCATTTGGTTCGTTTGGATCGCACTTTAAAAGGCCATATTGTGTAATTGCAGTTCCTGAACTTTCATAGCGATTAACATTATCTTTTTCGCACTCGAATACAAAACTTCGACTGGCAAGAATTATTCCGTTAGCTCTTACTTCTACATCCGTCATTCTGAAATTTTTATCTACAATTCTGTCGTAACCGGAAAGTACTACGTTATCTCCGTCGTCATCATTATTACAAGAAGTACCAATTGTAATTACGCTAATTATAAATAATAGGATTTGATTTCTCATGTGTTAAATTTTGGAATGCAAATGTACTTGAATATTATTATTAAGGGATAATTGTGCCACGTTCGAGTTTATTATCTTTAGCCCATGATTCAAAAAGGCAACAAAAAAATAATCAACGCTTGGACATTTTACGATTGGGCCAATTCGGTGTATCCTTTGGTGATTACTACTGCGATTTTTCCAATGTTTTATGAATACCAAACCAGTCATGATGCACTTGGTAACTTGACTGGAGATAAGGTAGAATTTCTTGGAGTCAGCTTTAGGAATACACAACTGTACTCTTATGTAATATCAGTTTCGTTTATTATTGTGGCCTTTATTTCGCCGCTTCTTTCAGGTGTTGCTGATTATTCTGATAACAAAAAGAGTTTTCTGAAGTTCTTTTGTTATTTGGGTTCCTTATCCTGTGCATCATTGTTCTTTTTTGATGTAAATAATTTAGAAATAAGTATGGTTC
>CAJXRL010000050.1 GCA_913059105.1 uncultured Flavobacteriales bacterium | reverse complement strand
CGATAGGATGGATAAGAATCAAGAATTAAGCGATAAAAAATGAGCCAAGCAGTAAAAGAAACAGATTTTCAATTTGACAATCAAACCAAGGTTTACCATGGCAAAGTAAGAGATGTCTACACCATTGGCGCAGATCATTTGGTCATGGTAGCAAGCGATAGAATTTCTGCTTTTGACCATATATTGCCGAAGGTAATACCGTTTAAAGGTCAAGTTTTGAATCAAATAGCTAGCTTATTTTTAGAAGCTACTTCAGATATTGTTCCCAATTGGGTGCTTGCCGTGCCAGACGAAAGTGTAACCATAGGAAGAAGATGCGATACGTTTCCGATTGAAATGGTAATTCGTGGTTATTTGTGCGGGCATGCTTGGAGGGAATACAAAGCAGGCAGAAGAATTGTTTGTGGAATTACAATGCCTGAAGGCATGAAAGAGAACGAGAAGTTTGCGGAACCAATTATTACCCCTGCAACCAAAGCTGAAGAAGGGCACGACGAAGATATTTCAAGAGAAGAAATTATTCGACAAGGAATAATAAACGAAGCAGATTATTTAAAATTAGAAGACTATACTAGAAAGCTTTTTCAACGAGGAACAGAAATGGCAGCCGATCGCAATTTGATTTTAGTAGATACAAAGTATGAATTCGGTAAAGTAAGGGAGACTATCTATTTAATTGATGAAATACACACGCCCGATTCTTCCCGTTATTTTTATGCGGAAGGTTACGCAGAACGTCAAGCAAAAGGAGAAAAACAAAAGCAATTGAGCAAAGAATTTGTTCGTGAATGGCTCATTGAGAATGGATTTCAAGGATTAGAAGGGCAAGAAATGCCTGAAATGACTGATTCATTTGTGCATTTGGTTTCTGAGCGGTACATTGAATTATATGAACAAATTACAGGCAAAAAATTCATAAAGGCCGACACGACAAACGTGACGGAGAGAATTAATAAAAATACAAGTGCTGCATTAAAGCAGCTTAACTAAGAAAATAAATATTATGTCATCACACTTTCACAGCCTCAGCGTTAAAGAACTAAAAAGAGAAACAGCAAAGACGGTTTCCATTGGTTTTGAAATACCTGAAAACTTGACTTCAGAATTTCGGTACGAAGCAGGTCAGTACTTAACATTAAAAGCAACTATAAATGGTGAGGAAGTAAGACGTTCTTATTCTATATCATCTTATGGCGATGAAGCGTTACAGGTATCTTGCAAAATGATTGACGGCGGTAAAATGTCAACGTATTTGGTGAATGAACTTGGAGTTGGTGATAAAGTAGAAGTGATGCCTCCAATGGGGAATTTTACGTTGAAATCTACAGATCAGCCATTGGTTTTATTTGCTGCAGGAAGTGGTGTAACTCCAATCTTTTCAATTTTAAAGAAGTCTCTAAAAGAAGGAAATAACTCAATTAAGTTGTTTTATGGAAACAGAAACGAAGACGAAGTTATTTTCAAAGCAGCGTTGGAACAATTAAAGGCGGAATATTCTGATAGACTATTGGTTCAGCAATTTTTAAGTAGCAATGGCGAAAGATTAGATGCCGATAGAGTGCAAAGTTTAGTTGCTGGCTTGCCAGAATCAAACTACTTTGTTTGTGGTCCTGAAGGAATGATTGCAGCGGTGAAAGATGGTTTAGAAAAATCGAACATAGCTGCTGGTAATATTAACATTGAATATTTTGCAAGTCCTAAGGCTGAGAAAAAGGCAGTTGAAACCGTTATTTCTGGCGAGGTAAATGAAATTATTGCTGAGTTAGATGGGGAAAGACATAACATTACTTTAAAACCAGGTGAAAGTATTTTAGATGCTGCCAACAGAATTGGAATAGATCCTCCTTTTTCTTGCCAATCGGGAGTATGTACTACTTGTAGATGTAAAGTATTGAGTGGAGAAGTAGAAATGGAAAATAACTTCGGATTGGGCGAAGATGAAGTTGAAGAAGGGTATAGATTGAGTTGTATTTCAAAACCAACGAGCGCAGGAGTTGTAATAAGTTGGGACGAAGATTAAAGACTAGTCTGTTGTAGACATAAAAAAACTCCATGATATTTAAATATCATGGAGTTTTTTTATGGATTTAATTTTCATTTAATATAATGCAGGAAATTTGTCAGGGAAACTGTCTCGCATCATTGCGTAGCACGTTTCAACCATGTCATCAACACTTGGTTTAGAGAAGTAATCTCCATCTGTGCCATATGCCGGTCTGTGATTTTTAGCAGATAGTGTTTTTGGTTCAACATCTAAATGATAATAACCTGCTTGCTCTTCTAATACTTTTTGCATCATATAAGCAGTTCCGCCACCTTTAACATCTTCATCTAAAAACAACACTCTGTTTGTCTTTTTTAACGACTCTACAATGCTGTGGTTTTTATCAAATGGCATCAAGGTTCTTACGTCAATTAGTTCCGCAGAAATTCCCAATTGGTTTAATTCTTTTACCGCTTCTTCCGCTAAATTACAAGTAGAACCATAGGTAACAATTGTTATATCTGTTCCTTCAGCAACTACCTCAGGTACGCCGAGCTCAATTTGAAATTCACCTAAATTAGTAGGCATTTTTTCTTTTGAACGATAAGCGTTTAGTGGCTCAATTACCAAAGCAGGGTCATCGCCTTTTAATAAGGTATTGTAGAAACCTGCTGCAGTTGTCAAGTTTCTTGGAACACATAAATGAATTCCTTTAATCGCATTTAATATAACTCCCATTGGAGATCCTGAATGCCAAATGCCTTCTAATCGGTGACCTCTTGTTCTTATAATTAAAGGAGCTTTTTGTCCACCAGCAGAACGATATTGAACTGTTGCCAAATCGTCGCTCATTATCTGCAAGCAATACAATAAATAATCTAAATATTGTATTTCAGCAATAGGTCGCAATCCTCTCATTGCCATTCCAATTCCTTGGCCAGCAATGGTTGCTTCTCTAATTCCGGTATCTGAAACTCTTAATTCGCCATACTTTTCTTGCATGCCTTCTAAACCTTGATTCACATCACCAATTTTTCCGGAGTCTTCTCCAAAAATTAGCGTCTCAGGGTATTTCTCAAATATCTTATCAAAGTTGTCTCTTAAAACAACTCTTCCATCAACTTCTGCAGCATTGTCATCGTACGTAGGCGTTATTTCAGGTTGCTTTAACGGAGATTGATCTGATTCGCTATATAAATTCCCACTAAAACGCTGAGTATTTAAACTCTGATACTCATTAAACCACTCAATTAATTCGCTTTTAGCTTCTATATTTTCATTTCTGCAAGTCCGAACTGCTTTACGAACTACATTTACAATTCCTTTCCTACTTGGCTCCGTGTCAGATTTTAATCCTGTAACAGCTTCTTGTAAAAAAGTTCCATTCTCAGAAGCGTCAACCAATGGTTCTAGTTTCGCTACCGCTTCATCTCTTTCTTTTTTAATGCTTCCTAAGAATGCTTCCCAAGCAGCTTTCTTACCTTCTCTAACTTCTTTCTTTGCCTCGTCTTGCAGTGCTTTTAACTCTTCTTCAGTTGCCAATTCTTTCTCAACAATCCATTCTCCAAGTTTCTTAATACAATCAAAGTCAATTTCCCATTGCAAACGCTCTGGAGATTTATATCTTTCGTGCGAACCAGAAGTAGAGTGTCCTTGAGGCTGTGTAACTTCTTCTACGTGAATTAAAACTGGAACATGTTCCGCTCTAGCTACAGCTACTGCCTTTTCATATGTTTCCATAAGTTCAGCATAGTTCCAAGCTTTTGCTTTAAACATTTCGAATCCATTCGAACCATTTTCTCTTTGGAAACCTTTTAATACTTCAGAAATTGATCCTTTTGTTGTTTGGTACTTTTTAGGAACAGAAATTCCATGACCATCATCCCAAACTGACATGACCATTGGAACTTGTAAAACGCCTGCTGCGTTTATAGTTTCCCAAAATAACCCTTCAGAAGTACTTGAGTCACCAATGGTTCCAAAAGCTACTTCATTCCCACCACGACTAAACAAGTTGTCTTTAGGAATTAATTCATTGTTTCTATAAATTTTAGAAGCTTGCGCTAATCCTAATAATCGAGGCATTTGACCTGCTGTAGGAGAAATATCTGCAGAAGAATTTTTCATATCCTTCAATGCCTTCCAATTTCCATTTTCATCTAAACTTCTCGTAGCATAATGCCCGTTCATTGAACGACCACCTGAAGCTGGTTCGTTGTTAATATCAGGATGGGCATACAATTGTGCAAAAAACTGCTGAACTGTAAGCTGTCCGATTGCCATCATAAATGTTTGATCTCTGTAATAACCTGAACGGAAGTCACCGTTTTGGAAAAAGCGAGCCATAGCTAATTGCGGAACTTCTTTGCCATCTCCAAAAATTCCAAACTTCGCTTTACCAGTTAGAACTTCTCGTCTACCTAATAATGACGTCTCTCGACTAACGTGGGCCAACTTATAATCGGCAAGAATTGTCTTTTTAAACTCTTCTTTCGATAAAATATTATTATCGATATCCTGTGCTATTGTTGCATTTTCCATACTATTTCAGCGCTTTAGTTCGATTCACAAAATTACTGAAATTTAACTTTCATTTTAGAGGGTGCAAGAATCACCTTTTTGACTGTAAAATGTAATAAATTTTTCATTTTGCTTGAGTATCTTTGCGTCATGATTTTACCAATAGTAGCATACGGCGACCCTATTTTGAAGCGGGAAGCGGACGAGATTGAAAAGGACTATCCTTTTTTGGCAGAGTTTATCGACAATATGTGGGAAACCATGTATAATGCTGAAGGTGTTGGATTGGCTGCTCCACAAGTAGGGAAATCTATTCGCCTATTTATGGTGGATTGTTCACCTTTTGAGGAGGACGAACCAAAATTGAAAGGATTTAAAAAGCTTTTTATTAACCCTATTATTCTTAAAGAAGAGGGAAAAGAATGGGCATTTAATGAAGGTTGTTTGAGTATTCCTGCAATTCGGGAAGATGTAAATCGTCAACCAAACATTACCATTGAGTATTACGATGAAAATTGGGAATTGAAGGAAGAAACTTTTGATGGCCTGGCAGCTCGAGTTATTCAACATGAATACGATCACATTGAAGGAATTCTTTTTACAGACAAGATTAATCCTTTGAAAAAAAGATTACTTACTAGTAAACTCAATAATATTACCAAAGGCAACGTTAAAGTGCCTTATCGAATGAAATTTCCAAAAAAATAAGAAAATGAAGATTTTTAAAATTGTAAGTATTGTATTGTTATTAAGTGTGATTACTGCTTGTGGTTCCAAAGGGGAGAAACAAGAAGAAGTTGTTGTTGACGAAAACACAGGAAGAGTAGATGTTTCAAAATTGAACATGACAAATCTCTTAGAAGAAATAAAAAAGCGCGAAAAGGCATTTAAAGAAGACCAAACGGTTAATAACAGACATTCGTTTTTGTTGATGGAAGCTTATGTGTCTTTTTCTGAGCGATTCAATAATCGTGAAAATGCTGACGAATATCTTTTCAAAGCAGGTGAAATTGCTATGGGAGAAAAGATGACGGTAGAGGCAATTCGATATTTAACAAGATTGTATGATGAGTTTCCTAGATACGAGAAGAGAGCATATGGTCTATTCTTGTTAGGTTTTGTACAAGAGAATTATTCAGGAAATTTAGATGAAGCGAGAAGAATATATCAATTGTTCTTAATGGAGTTTCCGAATCATGAAATGGCAGATGATGCGCGAGCTTCTATTGATAATTTAGGTAAATCACCGGAAGAGATTATTCGTGGATTTGAGATAAAAGATAGCTTAGCCCAGTTAGAGAAGAAGGCTGCTTAGTCTTTAAGGGCTTTAATTATTTCAGTTTTTAGTTGCTCAGGATTAAGGTCTAATTCATATCTAGTTCCTTCAATGAAGGAGATTTTTCCTGTTTCTTCGGATACTACAATAGCAAAAGCAGGAGAATTTTCAGTTAGCCCAATTGCCGCTCTGTGGCGTAGACCAAATTGACTAGGAATATCTGGATTGTCAGATAGAGGCAGTATACATTTAGCCGCTTTAATTCTATTGTTGTGAATAATCACTCCTCCATCGTGCAAAGGACTGTTCTTAAAAAATATGGATTCCAAAAATAATGTAGAAAGTTTAGCGTCCATTTCTACTCCAGTTGAAGCATGAAATTTAAGTTCAGAGTCAGTCGCAATAATAATTAGCGCTCCGGTTTTGCTTTTACTCATGTTAAAGCAAGCCTTTACGACACTATTAATATTTAAGAATACATGTTCTTCATCTTGTTTGGTCCATTTTAGCAGTTTACGAACTACACCTTTTCCCGCAAAAGGACTTTGAGATCCTACCAAAAGTAAAAACCTTCTAATTTCTTGCTGAAATACAATAATTAGGGCTAAAACCCCTACACCAATAAATTGTCCAAGAATCTCTGAAAGCATTTCCATTTGCATGGCCGAAACTAACTTCCACAAAAGGTAAATAGCAAGAATTCCTAAAAATATTCGAATGGCAACAGTGCCCTTAACGAGTTTGTATAGTTGAAACAACAATAGTGCTACAAGCAAGATATCTAATATATCAAACCATTGAACACTTATAAAAAGGGGCATCACCATATTCACAATATTACTGCTTTTGATAAAAGTCTACAATCTGAATTGCTTCTTTTGCTTCTTTCACATCGTGCACCCTTAAAATGTTTGCTCCATTTTGCAGTGCCAGCACATGAGCTGCCGTAGTTCCATTTAAAGCATTTTCCGCATTACTGCCAATTATATTCTGGATCATTCCTTTTCTACTAATTCCCGCCAAAATAGGACGTTGTAACGAATTGAAGTATGGTAATTTTTTCAATAAGGTGTAATTGTGTTCTAGGGTTTTTCCAAACCCAAATCCTACGTCCAAAATAACATCATTTGCTCCGACAGAATTTAATCGTAAAAGCTTTGTTGAAAAGCTTTTGTATATCTCATTAAATACATCAACATATTTAGGCGCAAGTTGCATCGTTTTCGGAGTGCCTTTCATATGCATTAGAATATAAGGGACTTGCAATTCGGCTATGGTTTCAAACATTTTTTCGTCCAAATCTCCGCCAGAAATGTCATTGATAATTGCTGCGCCTTCTTCAACAGATCTTTTTGCAATTTTAGATCTATACGTATCAATTGAAAGAATCGCATTTGGAAATTCTTGAATAATTTTCTTTAAAGGAGAAATCAATCTATCTTTTTCTTGTTCGATTGTTATAAAATCGGAATTTGGTTGAGAAGAGAAAGGCCCAAGATCAATAATGTCAGCACCGTCAGATAGCATTTTTTCTACTTGAATCAATATTTCCTTTTCTGCCTGAAACCTACTGCCGGTGAAAAATGAATCAGGAGTCAAATTCACAATGCCCATAATTTTGGGTGTGGAAAAATCCATTAAAACTCCCTTGCAATTGATGGAGTACTTGTTTTGAAAAGGATTAAATTCGTTCGCTAATTGCATCAATCAAAAATAAGAGAAAAGCATGGCGAATACTTCAGAACAATATGACAATGCGGTGAAAATTTGTCAAGATGTTTTTAATAATAAAATGCACGATTACGGTACGGCATGGAGAGTGTTGCGTACTAGTTCGTTGACTGATCAATTATATATCAAAGCTAAACGAATTAGAAGCATTGAAGAGAAAGGGAGTAGCAGAGTAGATGAAGGTGTTCAACCGGAATTTATTGGGATTGTGAATTACTCAGTCATGGCTTTAGTGCAATTGGAGTTGGGCTATAGTGAAGACACTGAATTAAATCAAGAAGTAGCAAGGAGTTTGTATGTAAAATACATTGCTACTGCAAAAAGTCTAATGGAAAATAAGAACCACGACTATGACGAAGCTTGGCGTGAAATGAGAATTTCTTCTCTTACCGATTTAATACTTCAAAAGATTCTAAGAATTAAGCAAATAGAAGACAATAAAGGCAAGACAATTATGTCTGAAGGAGTAGATGCAAATTATTTAGACATGGTAAATTATTCCATTTTTGCATTGATTAAAATGGAAAAAGAAAACGAAAAGCGTTAACGCCTGTTAATTGGAAAAATCTTGAAGTTTCCTTCTCTATTTTTGAATAAATAAACAAAAAAATATGAAATACCTTGTAACCATAGCCAGAATAATTGTAGGTAACCTTTTTATCTTTAGCGGTGTAGTTAAAGCAAACGATCCTTTAGGGTTTTCATACAAACTAGAAGAGTATTTTGTAGAGTTTGGAATGAATTGGGAATGGTTACATTCTATATTGGTTCCTTTAGCAGCAGCTTTATGTATTGCAGAAATTATTATGGGCGTTGCTGTTTTAGTTGGTTGGCGAATGAAAGAAATTTCTTGGTCACTACTATTAATGATCGGCTTTTTTACCATCTTAACAGGAGCTTCTGCCATATTCGAAATAGTACGTTCTTGCGGTTGTTTTGGTGACGCAATTCCATTAACACCTTGGCAATCTTTTTACAAAGATTTGATATTGCTGTTTTTCATCTTGGTAATATTTTTCAAACGAAATGAAATCAAGCCGTTTGAAGAAGGCAAACAAATAGCTTCTATGTTCATTATTTCAACGGTAATAATGCTTGGATTATCAGAAATGCTAGATTGGAATATGGAGGCATGGATTTTTGCTACACTTTGGATCGCTGCAATTGTGAAATATGCATTGCCTAACAAAAATCAACTTCCAGGGAACGTGGCAATTGCGATTTCGATTATTTACAGTCTATATTTAACTATTGGTTCAACAACTGACTTGCCATTCAAAGATTTTAGACCATATGCTGTTGGAAAGAATTTACCCGAGCAAATGACTTTACCTGAGGGAGCAACGCAGCCAGTTTATGAAAACATTTTGGTGTACAAAAATATAAAAACTGGAGAAACGAAAGAATTTACGAATGCTAATTTCAACGCTTCAAAAATTTGGGAAGACAAAGAGTGGGAGTGGTTAAGCACCGATAATGAGTTAATAGTAGAAGGAGATGAAGCTAAGATTACCGATTTGACAATTTCAAACCATCAAGATAAAGAATTAACGGATTTGATTTTAGCGGAAGAAAAAGCACTTTGGATAGTTTGTTATGACATGAATTTGGCAGACAAAGAAAATCTTAAAACAATTAATGAGTTGACAAGACAAGCCCAGGAAAAAGGCATTAAAGTTTATGGATTATCATCTGCAGGACAGGAATTGAAAAATAAGCTAATCAAAGAGCACGATTTAAACTTTGACTTTTATGTAACTGATGGGATTGTTCTAAAAACAATGTTACGTTCAAATCCGGGCATTATGTATTTGGAGAATGGAACAGTTCTAGGGAAGTGGCATCACAGCAATGTTCCTGCAATTGATGAATTGAGATAAGCTTGTGTTAGCTTTTGTCATTCGGCGTTTGATTTACGGTTTTTTTGTCCTTTTTGGGGTGTTGACACTTGTGTTCTTTATCTTCAATATTTTACCTGGCGACCCTGCGAGAATGATGCTGGGCCAGAGAGCGGACCAAGCTGCGATTGATGAAATTAACCGAGAGTTAGGACTTGATAAAAGTATCTTTTATCAATATACGTTGTATCTGAATGATTTATCCCCAATATCTTATCATTCGAACCAGCCAGAGGATGGTAGTTTTTACAAATCATCTAAATTCGGAGGTACAATTTTATTTTCTTCAGATGATTTTAAAATAGTTGGCAAAGCTCCGTATCTTAGAAAATCATACCAGGCGAAGAAAAAAGTTTCCTCTATTTTGTTTGAAAGTCTACCGGAAACTGCGGTTTTAGCATTGGCCGCTATCATTTTTGCAAGCATATTGGGGATTTTGTTAGGTGTTTTATCTGCCCTGTACAAAGATTCTTGGATTGATAAAATATTATTGTTGGTAGCTACTTCGGGCATGGCTCTTCCATCTTTTTTTGTAGGAATAATATTTGCTTGGTTATTTGGGTATGTCTGGTCTGATTGGACAGGATTGAATATGTCAGGAAGTTTGTATGAGGTAGACGATTTGGGGCGAGGAGAGTACATTAATTGGACAAATTTAGTTTTACCCGCATTAACACTTGGTATTCGGCCATTGTCTGTTGTTTTGCAATTGAGTAGGAATTCCATGTTGGAAGTTCTATCTATGGATTATGTTCGTACCGCAAGAGCGAAAGGATTAACACTGAGATCAACACTTTTTGGGCATGCTTTGAAGAATGCCTTAAATCCTGTAGTTACGGCAATATCAGGAATGTTTGCAAGTCTAATGGCTGGTTCATTTTTTGTAGAAATAATATTCTCTTGGAAAGGAATTGGCTGGGAACTTGTGAATGCATTGGAGAAATATGACTTACCCATAGTGATGGGAGCCGTTTTAATTATTGCGGTTATCTTTGTCGTCATTAATATTTTAGTTGACATACTCTACGGAGTTCTTGACCCAAGAGTACGGGTATAACCAAATCAAAATGAGAAAGAAAATTGTAGCGGGAAATTGGAAGATGAACAAAAACTTCCAGGAAGGAATTGACATAGCGAATGAGTTGGTTAAGGATTTCAATCCATCGGATTCGAATAAGAAACTAGTAGTTTGTCCTCCTTTCATACATCTATCTGCTCTAGCAGAATTGTTTGATAAAAGTGAGATTGGATTGGGAGCGCAAAACTGCCATACGTCTGGGAAAGGAGCATTTACTGGTGAGATTTCTTCAGAAATGTTGAAATCAGTACATACTCAATACTGCTTAGTAGGTCATTCGGAAAGAAGGGCATTCTTTTTTGAAGACAATGAAGAACTGTATCAAAAATGCAAACAGCTGTTGGTAAAGGAGATTCAGCCTATTTTCTGTTGTGGAGAGTTGTTAGAAGATAGAAAAGAAGGGGAGCACTTTGATGTGATTGAAGATCAATTGGAGGTGCTTTGGAAATTATCGAAAACCGATTTTGAAAAGGTGGTTATTGCTTACGAACCAGTTTGGGCAATTGGTACCGGAGAAACAGCTACCGCTGAACAGGCTCAAGAAATTCATGCTTTCATCAGATCGCAAGTCGCTGAAAAAATGGGTGAAACGATAGCTGAGAATACTTCTATTTTATATGGTGGAAGTTGCAAAGCTAGTAATGCCGCTGAGTTGTTTTCAAAACCAGATGTTGATGGCGGTTTAATTGGTGGAGCAGCGTTAAAAGCAGAAGATTTTTTAGGCATTTATAACGCACTTTAAACTATGGATTACATTGAAGTAAGTATAAAATTATCCCCTTTTCGTCCTTTTAACGAGATTGTAGTTGCCCAATTAGGCGAATTGCCTTTCGATAGTTTTTTGGAAGAAGAAGACAAATCTTTGGTGAAAGCATATATTTTAGAAAACGACTATATTGAATCTGATGTGACCAATGCTTTTGAGCAATTTGAGGGCTTAGTTGAGATTTCCTTTAGTGCAGAGAAAATTGAGAAAGTAAATTGGAATCAGAAGTGGGAAGAGAATTTTGATGCAGTTGAAGTTGAGGATTTCTGCTATATAAGAGCGCCATTTCATCCAGAGAAACCAAGCTTTAAACATGAAATAATTATAGAGCCTAAAATGTCTTTTGGAACTGGACATCATCAAACTACTCAAATGATGGTTGAATTGATGAAAAATATTGACTTCGAAGGAAAAGTTATATTAGACATGGGAAGCGGTACAGGAATATTGGCAATTTTAGCTAATAAAATGGGAGCAAGAGAAGTTGAAGCAATTGATATTGAGGAATGGGCTTTCGAGAATATGAAAGAGAATTTTATGCGCAACAATACTGAGGTTGCAGCTTATTATGGAGGGGAAGAGGTAATTTCTTCAATTGGGAAACAGTATGATGTTGTCATTGCTAATATCAATAAAAACATATTGTTAAGTCAGTTTGGGACCTATAACTCGTTCTTAAAGAGTGGTGGGCTACTTTTGTTAAGTGGGTTTTACGTTACTGATGTCGATGATTTAATTTCAGCAAAAGAACTTGGTGGCTATAATTTAGTAGAAAAATTGGAGAAAGAGACTTGGTGTGGATTGAAATTTCAAAAGCATGGCCAAAATTAAGAAAGACGGACTTAAGTCTCGTTTCTATCTGTTTACGGATGACCTTAAAAGCTATACTTGGAAGAAATGGTTGGCGATTATTTTCGTTGTTATTTTGTTTAGCATTAAGTTGCATAAGTTAGTTACTACTGGAAGTCTTTAAAATATTAACTTTTTAATAAGAGTTGTCAGTGGAAAATTGCAAATTAAATGTTTTCGCTGCATTTGAAACAATGGATTTTTTGTTTCAACAATTCGTTGATAAAAGCTTGTGTCTCTTTATGGAATAGGTTTTGTAAGCATTATTTAAATTGCTTACTTTACTAACAAATCGCTATACATGAAGAGTTCATTTAAGATATTCTTAAAAACATTGCTAATAGCAGTGTTCATCCTTGCTTCAAGAAGCTTGTCAGCTCAGACTCCTGACAAGTTTTCATCAGATTCCATAGCCTTTTTCAATGAAATGGAAAGCTATCTGGCCAATGCCCGAAAAGAGGGGAAAGGCTTTATGAAACAATTTGAAGCAGTATGGTACGGAGGTTATTTTTCTGAGAAGCAACGTGAGGGTGTTTATGCTGTTTCTAATATTATGCTTAAAAAGAAACTACGGGCATTTCCCGACTTTAGAAATTACTTATTTACCGTTGGAAGTTTTGTTGTGGATTCAAATCAAACGGATGAGAGTTTTGAATCTTGGCAAGGTATTCTTTTAGAACTCCTACAAAAGCGAAAGTCAAGAAATTTTACACAATTTCTTGACTTCTGTAACGGCTTATTTAGGGACAATGTGATGTACAGCTCTGCAAGTACCATTTGGTCTGCAAATAATAGTAATTATTTATTTGCATACGATAGCCTTCCTAAAATTACATTCAATCAATTGGATCTTATTTGTTTCGCAAAGCGAGATTCGATGATCATTTATAATACGAAAGGCTGTCTCTTATACACATCTCCGAGCCCACGAGA
>CAJXRL010000049.1 GCA_913059105.1 uncultured Flavobacteriales bacterium | reverse complement strand
ACGAGATTTCTGCCTGTCTCGTGGGCTCGGAGATGTGTATAAGAGACAGTGCTTAGTGTGTTTATGGCTTTGGCGACATTAAAGCACAAGCATATTACAACCTCATTTGAAGCATTAATAGGATTTGTAATTAACTATATTCAAGCACCGCTTGTTTGGATTCAGGCCATTAAGGAAAGACAAAGGGGCAATAAAAGATTGGCAAGGACCTTATCGTTTTTAAAGCTAGCACTCATTCCTCTATTAGCATTCATTCTATTTTTTATCATTTACAAAAACGCAAACCCTAAGTTCGATGAGTTAACGCTTTCCATTTCAGAGTCTATTGCAGAATTATTTAAAGACTTTAGTTTCGTTCGATTTGTCTTCCTTCTATTTGGTTTTTCTTTCATTTCGGTTGCCCTTTTTAAATCGTATTCCCGCATTAAGTTTGTTTCTGATGAAGACAATTTGCAGCGCAAACGAAATCCTGAATTCGCAAAGCAGGTGAAGCTAAATTTGATTCGATTTGCTGATTTTAAGAATGAGTACAAAACGGGAATCCTAATTTTTACCGTATTGAACTTGTTGTTGATTATGGTCAATATAATAGACATCAACTGGATATGGTTTAATTTTGAGGTTCCATTAGAATTTAACTTGAAGTCATTTGTTCACGAAGGAACCTATTTATTAATATTCAGCATCCTGCTTTCAATGGGCATATTTTTGTACTTTTTTAGAGGGAACTTAAACTTCTATTCGCAAAACAAATGGCTCAAACTGTTAGGTAATATTTGGATTGCTCAGAATGTAATTCTTACTATTTCAGTTTTTATTCGAAACTTTCACTACATAGATTACCATGGCTTAGCGGGAAAAAGAATTGGAGTTATAGCCTTTTTATTTATGACCATTTTTGGTCTATTGAGTTTAATTTATAAGGTGAATCGATTAAAAACGACAGCCTTTTTATTGCGTTTAAATGGCTGGTGTATCTTTTTCACATTAATTTCAATGACTGTTGTAAACTGGGACAGAGTAACTGCACATTATAATCTAACCCATTCGAATCCAGGTGAAATTGATGTGGATTATTACTTGAAATTAGACGAAAGTGTCGCACCACTAATTCTAAAAAATATTGACGTGGTTGAAGCTCAAATGCAAGCCCATCTGGACCGACCAAATAAAGAGGTTTGGTTAAGGTATACGGATATAGACTCTTTTAAAAATCAGTTGGAGTTTCGGGCAAGTACCTACTTACAGCGTTTAGATGAAACGTCATGGCCTTCTTGGAATGCAGCAGATGCAAAAATGAAGGTAACGACAACCTTGGTCCCAAAGCCTACTTTAAAAGAATAAGATTTTTTTCGTTAAATGAATAATCTACATCGTAGCTATAACCTTCAATTCTATCGCAATAGGAGTTGGTAAGCTCTTAATTTCTAAAGTAGTTCTACACGGTTGATTGTCTTTAAAAAACTCAGCATAAAGCTTGTTGTAGGTCTTAAAATCATCTTTCATGTTGGTTAAAAAAACCGTTACGTCCACAACGTTTTCCCATTTAGCTCCAGAATCTTCTACAATGGTTTTCACATTATTAAATACCGAGCGGCATTGTATTTCTATATCGTATGAAGCAATGTCTCCGTTCTCATCTAACTCCACGCCAGGAATTTTTTTGGTGCCTCTTTCTCTTGGGCCAACTCCCGAAAGGAATAACAAATTACCTACTTTTCTTGAATGAGGGTATGCTCCAACAGGTTCAGGGGCTCTACTTGAATCGAACTTTTCGTTTGACATGTGTTTCGTTTTTGTAAAAATAAGAAACAGCCCTTATAATTTTTTGGTTTTTGGTTCTGCGATGGAAGTTTATACTTAATTGGGTTTGACGGAACGCAGTTTTTTCTTACTGTCTCCTAGTTTTTGTTTCCATTTTCTTGTGGCGGAGATCATTAGTGGAGTGCCTATTATCGTTGGTGTTAACCACATAATCCATGCAGGATCAAAATGAATATTTGTTAAAATGAATGCAGTTGAGGTAGCTATGAATGAACCTCCCATTCTACTAATATGCACATATAACCAATCGTTTTTTACCCACTTTTTTTGCCACATTGTTTTAGCATCTTGCAAAGCCATCCAAGTAAGTAAGGCTCCAAATATTAATAACATAGGCATTGCCCCAGCAAAGCCAATTCTTCCAATATTCACGATTACCAAATAAAGCATGAAAAAACCAACCAGCAGAGAAACTACATTGAATCCCCAGTCTAGAGGAGTTGTGATAATTTCTTTTTTATTTCGGAGGACTCTTTTACCGGTAAATGCCATGTAAAAACTGAAAACAGCAATGGTTTGTAAGAAAATATTTTCTCGGTAAGTAGCTACAAAAATTCCTGTTACAATTACAGAAAGCATTCCATAGAAGTATATTTCTCCGCTCAGCATATGGTTTTTAGATCCCTTTTTAGTAACGATAGCTAAAAGACCACTTAAAAGGGCGATTCCACCTGAAAAGGCGTGAAAATATAAGAGATATTGGATAAATTCTTTCATTGATAATTGGGTTAAAGTGTTTTTGTGATTTTCTTCAACGAAGTATTAAACGGATAGGGCTGATGAAATACTTTCCAATTCATTATAGCGAAGATAGTTTTTTGAAGAGTATAAGTTGCAAAGGTAAAAGTGAAAATGAGAGGAATAATTCTCAGCAATTTAATTCAAATGAAAAATAAAATAACACACCATGCTATTGCTAATTCTTAGCTTTGATTGATGGGCAAAACACTTCTCATTTTTGATATTGACGATACTCTGACAGAAACAGCAGCTATTCATATTAAGGCTTTTATTAATAGTTTAAAAGAGTTAGGAGTTGTGAAAATGGACACCAATTTTGGAGGATATCTTCACCATACCGACTCTTATATCGCAAAAACTATTTATGAAAAAGAATTGTGGCAAGCATTTGCAGAGCCAATTAAGGTGCAGTTTGAAAAATTACTAAGCGATAAAATGGCGGAAAAAGAGATTTCTGAAGTTGCCGGAGCGGCTCAATTTATTAGAGCGGCTCAAAATAATTCATCAGTAGCGATCTGTTTTGCAACAGGGTCGTTAAGAAGGCCGGCCATTCAAAAACTAAAATCAATAGGAGTTGATTTCAACCATCAACTATTAGTCGCATCGGATCGGCTTGAAAAAAGAGAAAGTATTGTTAAAGGGGCAATAGAAGTAGCTAAGAAAGTTTATCAAACAAAAAATTTTGAACGTATTATTTCCATTGGTGATGGCCTTTGGGATTTAAAAACAGCTAATAATTTAGAATTGGAATTTGTTGGAATTGGGTTGAAAAATAAAACTACATTACAGGAACACGGGTGTTTAAAGCATTTTGATAATTTTCTAAATGTTAGCCTTAAGCAATTGTTGATTCAATCTTAAATTCTTTCGGACTCCTCCCGGTATGCTTCTTAAAAAAACGACTGAAATAGGCTGGGTCTTCGTAGCCTAGGTCAAAACCTATCTCCGAAACACTTTTATCCGTATACATTAACATTCGCTTTGCTTCCAGTGCGAGTCTATTGTGAATTATTTGCTGAGGTGATTTCTGGTTGTAGATGCTAAATAAGTTAGACAGTGTTTTAGGTGACCTAAAGAGTAAGTCCGCGTAGTCTTTCACCTGGCGCTTTTCCTTATAATGGGTGTCCACCAATACATTAAACTTTCGAACGATGTCAATTTGATTGTTGTTCAGTTTATGGGAAATTAATTGTTCTTTAGCGATTCGCACACACTTTATAATAAAGCGCTTCAACATCATTTGTAACATTTCACCCTGAATCTTATCAGGCGTTTCAAACTCGTCAATGAACACTTGTAATAAGGCATCAAACTTTGGGATCTCTTTGTTGGATAAGGTTAAAATTGGCAAATCTTGTGTACCAAAAAACAATATTCCGTTGCAAGAAACTTCTTCGTCATGATCCAATATACAGTAAAATTCACGATTGAAAACGATGCCATGCAGTGGAGGGCATCCCATGTCAAATCCAATGTTTTGCAAGTACGTAATGGTCACGATTTGATTGGGTTGTAATAAAAATGGTTCGTTATCAATTACCAATTTTACCTCTTCTTCGTTTCTATTCCATAGCATGCTGACTATATTATCTCTTACTGAAAACTGATCTCGGTCGACTCTATAGTTATCGGTTAGGCCAATAATGGAACCCATTTGGGTGTTTTGGTATTCAAATCGCATAGGGTAAAAGTAGTCAGAATTTTGGAGGATAGATTGTCGCTTTGGCAGTTTTGGTTATGCGTTCAACAATCTCTCTTATCGTTCTCAAGTGTTGGGCAAAGAAGATAAAGGCAACAAATTAATCGAGCTTCAGGAACAATTAGAAAAGAGGATCATTTGGTCTGGGTGTTTTGCTATTGGTTAAGAATTACTGTTTTTGAAAAAGGCTTTTGATGCTAATTACATTCAAAGGGAATTCCAGAATTACGTGCAGAAAACTTAAGAAAAGAGCAGCAAGGAATCCAATTTTGAAATCAAGGTAAAACAGGAATAATAAAAAGAGCCAAAAAACAGCAATAAAAAGAGAACGTTTTAAAGTTAAGCTTTTGTGCCAGAAAATAGTGGTTGTTTTCGAAAACCAGTTGAGGTAATGATAGAGGTAAATAAATGAAATAAACATCATTAACCTTAGTTCTAAGTCTTCATAAAACAAAAAGCTTGTTCCGTCTGACAATCCTAAAAATTTTGAAAGAAAAACCGGGATAGAGTCAAGTCGATTATCTGTTAAAGCAGACTTAAAAAAATCGTCAAACTGGTAGTTACTTGTATCTACATGCACAAGAGTAAATAGGATGGGTATAGTTATCGCAAGAGCAACAGAGATGTAACCAGCATTACTTTTATTTTTTCTGGCTCCGTACAACATAAAAAGTAAGGTGAAAACGTAAACATGTATAATGGTTGGGATGAATACGCCAACAATTACGGTGTAGGTTTCGAATTGGTT
The DNA here is from genome assembly GCA_913059105.1 of uncultured Flavobacteriales bacterium. Taxonomy (GTDB): domain Bacteria; phylum Bacteroidota; class Bacteroidia; order Flavobacteriales_E; family Vicingaceae; genus NORP294. Next base: position 8,119 of record CAJXRL010000049.1, on the reverse strand, counting down.
TAAAAAGTAGGCGGCAAATAAAGAAAGGGCAATTAAAATATACCAGTCCCGCCTTTTTTTTATCAATTGCAATCCAAATGCTAATGTTAGGGAGATAAAGGTGGCTCCATTCGACCAATATCTTAATTTTAGAAACAGTTGTGTTACTAGATCCGTATTATTTCTTCCGAAAAATTCAAAATATAGCCTTGGAACGATAATGAAAACAGAAGTCGCAAGACCTATCAACAACCAAGTTTTGTTACCATGTTTGGTGAAGTAGTTATTTGTATTTAACCAGTTAATTTCTGTGAGATAATGTAAAGGCCCTAAAATAGCAAATGCTAAAATGAACACTTCTAATGGGAAGAAATAAGCCAGAACACCACACATTGGGATCAAGAAAACATTCAGAAGATCTATTTTGTTTTTTATTTCCAAGAAGTTGAGAATAATAACTCGTTCTTTATTAAATTTTTTTTTGAATTTAAAGATTCAAAAACCTATTAATAATCAAATATATACTTTCGTTCTGTTTAATTAGTCGAAACGTCTAGGATATAAAGTTGCGTAAAGCAGCATTTGCTGCATAAATACATGAATTACAGTTATATATATTAAAGTAATGTTAGACATAAAACCACTCGTTCTGAACACTTCCTTTCAAACAGGTATCAGAGCAGTTTAAATAATATTACTTGACCAAAGACTTGTTACGATAAAACGAAAGGACCTGCTTCCTCTGTATACATGGATTTTTAATTCTTCTTTAACTTCTCCACTTCGCCTTGTAACCTCGCCATCATACTGCTCAATTCCTCTACAGAGGTTTGATTGGCTTGTTTTTCGGGCAATTCAAAGGTTAGGTAACCTTTTGCTTTCCACACTTCGACGACTTCGTCAACATTGATTTGGTAAGAGTCATATTCTGTATTGTCAGAATGTAATTCGAAACACTGTTGTTCTTCGACTCTGTTAGTGACCCTTTTATATACCACTCCATCGTTTTTAGAAACTACTATGTAACACTCTCCGGATTTCACCCAATTCCAATTCTCTATGTGTTCCGTTAGCACATAACTACCGGAGGGTATTGGCAACATACTATCTCCTTTAATTTCAAAGGCGCGATAACTCCCTTGGCTGAGTTCCTTCACCGGTAAACTAAAGTTGGGTAATTGCTCTACAAATTCAGGATCTGAATAGCCGTTTAAATAACCTGCCGCTGCTTTTGCTGGCACTAAAGAAATACGTTCGTTATTCTCGGCATCTACAACAATTGGAAGTACTCTTAAATTATTTCCCTCTATGTTTTTAAGTGTGACCTTTTTCGTTTGACTCAACTCTTTCTCTAGCAAATCATCAATCGACACTTGAAAAAAGTGAGAAATATTTTGAAGGGTTTCGAATTTTGGTTCTGCTCTTCCTTCTTCGTAAGACCCAATTTTTGGTCGGTTTACATCGATTTTATTGGCCAAATCACCCTGGGTTAGGGCTTTTGACTTACGAAGGTATTTTAAGTTTGATTGAAAGTAATTCAAAATAAATGCTAAAAATATTAGTAAACTAAAAAATATAGTATATTTACGGCGTAAAAGTACGCAATCCTAAAATAATTAGCAATATGAAAAATATACAACACAAAATAAGAGGTAGTCAACCAGGTTTTATTGGTATCGAGTTGCCAGACAATTACAATGTTTTATTATTGGATGAAGACAACTTTAACTCATATCGTAAAGAGGGACGGTATTACGGACAGAACATCGAAGTGAAAGATAGCTATGCACACTTTCAAAAACCTGTAGATGGTTCTTGGCATGTGGTTGTGGAAGGGAAAGAGAATTTCTCGCCAGAGTGCATTCATATTATCTATAAAGCAGCGTAAAAATAAGATTACATTATTAGCCTTGTCGGTGGAGTTGAACTTCGTTGATAAAGACTTTTTTGTGAAAAAAAATTTACCTCTAGAATTACATTTGGATAAAGATTAGATTTAATGTCTTCAGATATGAGAAAATCGAGGAAAGGGAATTTGTAAAGTTTACCAAACAGGACAAAACCACTTAGCAAATTTTTTAACTTTCCCTTCTCGACACCCCGGAGCCTTTAGAGCGATGTTTAAGTAAATGTAAATGCTTGCTGCTCGCTGGTCTCTTTTAATAATAAACGGACTCAAATGGTCTGTTCCCAAAGCTAGCGGCCCAACTCTAAAATATAAACCTAATTGGGGAGTTTCATAATTGGCTAAGCTTAAAGGGAGAGAAACCGTGAATAAACTGCTTTCATATCTAGGGCTAATTGTTACTAAATTAGAACGTTCTACACCAAATGAATTTCTCAACCCTATTCGCTGAACTACAATTAAGTTAACGTAAAAATTCTCCTTTAGGTTATAGTCGACTTTTACCGATAAAGCAGTTGGCAAAACACCGGTAAATTTTGTTTTATCTACTCCTAAAACATCTTGATTTATGTCTTCAACATCATTTACAGTAGCTGTGTCTGGTAAACTTGCTGTTCTTGCATCTTGCTTAAATTTAATGTATCCTAAATCTACTAAGGACGCACCAATTTTATATTTATAACCCAACCATTTACACCCGTTTCCTTTTGAGTGGGGTGTGTAAGAGTCGGTATAATCGTTCATTTTTTTATAGGTAAAACCGAGGGTTGTACTCCAACCATGCCCTGCGCCAAAAGCAGGCTCAGTGTAGGAGTATTTCCCATCTAGTTCTCTTAATGTCCCATTCCCATTAATAACATCGACAACTCCTTCTCTCATGGTTAACGAGGCTTGATGAATTCCAATTAATCTGTTGATAGTTATTCCTCCATCAATTACAATGTCGTTTCTTTCATATAAAGTTCTACCATAACTTAACCCTACTTGCGCCCAGCTCATTGTCTTAACTCTGCCGTTGGTTATTGAATACCTCCCATCTTCAATGTTCTCCGCGCTTTCGTCAGCTATAATTTGCCCAACAACGGCTGGTATTCTATTAAAATTGGCGTAGGTCTTTACGGAGGTGTGGATCCCAAATGCTTGATTTTTGTATGCTAAGGTTGCAGAAGGACCCAATACTTCGCCAACCACAAATGCTTTCCCAAATCTACTTGAGGGTGGGTCAAAAACAGGAGTTGGCTCTGTTTTGTAAAATTTTAGTCTAGTATCTTTTAAATAGGCAAAGTTGTTTCTAATGTAACCATGAGCTCCTGTTACATTAATTGATAGCCAAGGTCTCTGGTCAACCATTTCAGAGGGATTCAACTTCACTTGATTTACAGGAAGAAAGTTGTCCGTTATCACTCCTATTGCTTCTTGTGAAAAAATTGAATGAAAAAAAAGAGTGCAAAATAGGAGTAGAGTGTATTTCACTTTTGTGGTTTATATACTAACGCAACACTCGTTTGTTTATTGAGGGAAGTTATTCCTAAAATAGTCTTCCAAACTAAATTGATTTGGAGCGAACTCCTTTTCTGTGGCGTCTAATGAATAAATCCGGGTCATCAAAAAAGTTCGGGTTTCGTGCCTTAATCGACAAAAAGCGACTGTTTTCCACTCGTTTTGTTCAAAAAAGAGCGCTAAAGGTTCAATTTCTCTTTCAGAGATTACTCCAATTCCGTTCTTGTATTTTAAAAAAACAACTCTGAAGTTGGATATAGAATCTTGTAGTAAGTTGAGTTGCTCATTCATGGGTCAAAAATAATTAAACTTTACGCCAATGATTTGTTATCGTACCGTTTCAAGTCGTTTACCTCTAAACTAATGTGACCAAATTCTTCGGTTACTAAACCTTTTAGCAAATAGCAACCTGGGCCAATGTGTTTCAGTTTGGCAACGGCGTCAGGAAATAGCACCGTATCTATCCAGTGCCCCTTTTTGTCGATAAAAGTTCCAAAACGCATGGCTTTTCCGTTGCTGGTCTTGGTGGTTTTTACATGAACTCTATAACCTGCTATGCTTACTATTTTGCCAATCTTGTCCTTCATTTCTTTGGCAGTTAATTCTGGCAAATTTTGTTCCTCTTCTTCAATTAACTCAAAAGGGCTGTAGCTTACAGGAAAGCCTAATAATTCAATTTCGTCCATTGCAATTTCCAATGGATTTTGCACTAATTCTGGCAATTGCCACTCTTGTGGTTTCAATTCGAAGAGAGAATACGTTTTTATTTTTTTTGGTGCTTTAGAAAGCAGAAAATGAGCATCCCAAAGCAGCTTCTTTTTGTCTTGCTCAAGCTTGCGGAAACAACCTAATCTAATGAGTACAATAATTTGATCTAAAGATATTTCAGGAATTCGTTCTATAAAATTTCTAAAGGAAGTAAATATCCCATTTTTGTGTCGTTCTCGAAGAATGAACTCCATGTTTTTCGACTCAAATCCTCCATCAATAAAAGCAAAACCAAGCAATAACTTTTTCCCAATAATGTCGGCTGTTGCAAAGCTTTCGTTCACACAAGGCAACTCCACCTGTGCGCCTTTCATGCGGGCTGTGTGAACGTACAATTCTCTTGAATAAAATCCGCCGCCATTGTTCAGTGTAGCGGTGAGGTACTCTAAAGGATAGTAAGCATGTAAATAAAGTGCCTGAAAACTTTCTACAGCATAACTTGCAGAATGCCCTTTTGAAAAAGCAAAGTTGGCGAAGCTTTCAATTTGCTCCCATATTTTTTGAACGGTGCTTTGGGCTATTCTTTTTCGAGCGCAGTTGTTGAAAAATTGTTTTCGAATTTTGGCAAATTCATTCCGTTGTTTGAATTTCCAAGACATGCCTCGGCGTAAAACATCGGCCTCAGCTAAACTGAGTCCGGCAAAGTAATGTGCTACTTTCAGCACGTCTTCTTGGTATACCATTACACCATAGGTCTCTTCTAAAATTTCATACAGTTCTGGTAATGCTTTCTGTGCCGCTTCCCGTCGGTCAATATTTTGAAAACGAAGAATGTATTCTCGCATCATGCCGCTTTTTGCCACTCCTGGACGAATGATGGAACTAGCAGCCACCAACCTAGTATAATCTTCGGCTTTTAACTTGGTCATTAGCATTCGCATGGCTGGCGATTCAACATAAAAGCAACCAGTTAGGTCTCCTTCACGGAGAAGGGCTTTTACTTTTGGGTCGTTTTTAATCACTTTCATGGCATGGATATCCACTTTTTTACCGTGATTCTTTTCTACAAATCCTACTGCATCTTTTATTTTTCCCAGCCCTCTTTGACTCAGTACATCATATTTGTAAAGGCCAATATCCTCGGCAATTTGCATGTCGAAATGCACGGTGGGATAATTTTTTGGTGGCAAGTAAGTGGTGGAATAATAGTGAATCGGTTTTTCAGAAATAATAATTCCGCTGGAGTGGATGCTCAAATTATTAGGAAACCCAGCAATGTAAGTGCTGTATTTTTGAATGAGTTGGCAGTATTCGTTATCGGCAACCCCACCTCGTTGCAGCTGCTCAATTTCTTCGCTTGGTAAACCAAAAACTTTTCCCAATTCTCGAATAACAGACTTATGTTGATAGGTGGTGTATGAACCTAATAGTGCTACTTTGTTGTAGCCGTGTTTTTCGAATAGATAGGTAGTTACATCGTTGCGATCGGTCCACGAAAAATCGACATCAAAATCGGGAGGAGTACTTCGGTAAGGATTGATAAATCGTTCAAAATAAAGATCCAGTTCAATCGGGTCTACGTTCGTAATTCGAATTAAATAGGCAATAATACTGTTCGCTCCACTTCCTCGCCCTACATGTGGATATCCTTTTTTCATGGCGTAACATACCATATCCCAATTAATTAAAAAGTAGGCTGAAAAACCATATTGCTCAATTACTTTGAGCTCGTTTTCCACCCGATTGAGAATTTCTTGCTGTTTTGAATTTAGTTTTTTGCCTTTCATCGGGTCAAACTCATACCGATACGGAAGTCCTTCATAGCTGAGTTTTCGCAGTAGTTGTGCGTCCTCATCATTACTCTTGGTAAAGTGAGCTTTGTTGTTGGGTTTGTTGAATTCAAATTTAAATTGACATACAAGTAACAGTTCATTGGTGCGTTCAATGATTTCTGGGTGATATTGATATAATTCTGAAATTTCTTTAGTGCTGCGGTATTTGTTATTCTCTTTTGCTTGTTGGTTTTTTCCCAACTTACTCAACAAGGTGTTTTCTCCAATGGCTCGAAGTAAGCGATGGCTGTTGTAATCTTTTCTATGTCTGAACGTGGAGCTGCACAGTACTACTAACTTTTTTGAGAACAGTTTTTTGTATTGCTTAAAAATGGGGCGATTTAACTCTTCGGGAGCTATTCCGGTAAATTCATTTTCCCCGAGCTCATCAAAGTTTAGCGCCTTTTCAAAAGGATAGATAGTTATTGCATTTTCGAATTGGGCCCTTTCGGGAATTGCGGTTTTAGTACTTTGATGCTGAGATAAAAATTCATTTAATTCACGGAAACCTTCGTGGGTTTTTGCCAAACAAATAAATTGCTGCTCTACTCCATTTCTAAAATCAATTCCTACCACTGGGTGGATGTGGTATTCTTTGGCTAGCATCAAAAAAGTAAAACATTCCGATGTATTGTTTACGTCGGTAAGAGCCACTGTTTTGTGTCCTAGAAACTTACAGGTTGCAAGTACCTCCCGAATGGTTAAGCAGCCGTAATTCAAACTATAATAACTGTGGCAGTTGACTAGCATTTAATTTATTTTTCTTTCCATAATCGAGAAATTGGCTACTTAGAATAAAGGGATTTAACAAAACCATTTGAGGCTCGATAATTTTTTAAGCTCGGAGCAGACAACCGTCTGTGAGAACTTTAAAAGTTTGACAACGAAGAATGGAGAAGTTAAATTCATTTATTAAGCTCTTCGGTGTGCAGGAATAACGATAGGCTGCCCGTTAAATGGATTGGAGGACCTGCCAATTCCTTTCGAGCCCATGGCTACAACTCGCTTTACAGCATCTTGTCCGTAACGGTTACGAATGTTGTCTAATGCTTGGTACAGGTTTATGAGTTCTTCGCTGTCGTCGAATAGATTAATTTGATGGTTTCCACCAACTAATTTGCTAAAGCGAACACCAATTAAACGAACTAAAACCCTTCTGCTGTAAAGTGTTTTAAAGAGAGAAAGTACCGTTTCTATTAGTTTGTTATCAAGTGAAGTATAGGGGATGTGCAGCTGTTTACTTTCTGTAATAAAATCGGAGTAGCGAACGCGAACGCTAACGCAACCTGTTAGCTTATTCCCATTTCGAAGCTGATACGATAGGTTTTCGGCCATGGCGGTTAAAATACTTTTCAACTTGCTTATATCTGTGGTATCTTTTTCGAAGGTACGTTCAATAGAAATTGACTTTTTTTCGTGGTAAGTAGTAATGGGAGTGTTGTCAATTCCTTGTGCTTTTTTCCAAATGGAATGACCGTTCTTTCCTAGAACTCGAGTCATGAGTTCTACCGGCATTTCTTGTATGGTTTGTATCTTTTGAATTCCCATAAGATGAAGCTTTTGATTGGTCTTGGCGCCAATCATGGGCATTTTTCGAACGGGTAGGGGAGCTAGAAAGGGTTTTTCTTCACCTTCATCAATTTTTATAAAGTTGTTGGGCTTGGCCTCTCCGGTTCCAATTTTTGATGTCGTTTTCCCGGTTGAGAGACCAAACGAAATGGGTAACCCGCTTTCCTTTATAATTTGGGTGCGCAGCTCTTTTGACCATTTATAAGTTCCATAAAAGCGATCCATTCCTGTAGTGTCAATGTAAAACTCGTCGATGGAGGATTTTTCAAACCGAGGACTGTTGGATTTGATGACATCGGTCACGATATCGGAAAACTTGCTGTAGGTCCCACTGTTGCCGCGAATAACTACGGCATGCGGGCAAAGTTGGCGCGCCATTCTCATGGGCATGGCGGAGTGTACGCCAAAAGCCCGAGCCTCGTAACTGCAGGAAGCTACAACACCTCTATCGGAAGTACCCCCTATGAGTACTGGCCTATTATTTAATTTGCTATCTAGCAAACGTTCGCAGGAAACAAAAAAGCTGTCTAAATCTAAATGTAGGATTGATTTCATTTTTTTTGACAATTATTACGTCAATATCTGTCTCTTATACACATCTCCGAGCCCACGAGACAGGCAGAAA
>CAJXRL010000048.1 GCA_913059105.1 uncultured Flavobacteriales bacterium | reverse complement strand
CAGATGTGTATAAGAGACAGTTGTGGCTCAACGCCGGGCTATGTAAATGGTCCAATCGGTACTGCAAAATTCAATCGTACACAAGGAACCGCCTTTACCGCAAGTGAAGATACATTATACGTCACAGACTTAGGTACTATTAGACGATTACGAAGAATAATATTTCAACAAACGGTAGGAATTTCAGAAACGCAAAATACTATAAGGAAGGTCTATCCCAATCCAATCAAAAACAAATGTTATATCCAGGTTGGCAACGCAAATGAAACTAAAGTCGAAATTTATAATTTAGATGGTATTCTAGTAGTATCCGAGACTAAACTTGGGGCTGAGATTTCTATTGACTTGAGTCATTTAAAGGCTGGTAATTACTTCCTTAAAGTGCTTAATAATAATTCAATATCAACAAATAAGATAATCAAAATCTAGTAGATTACTGCAATAATCATCTCATATCTATTCTCCCTTCCTCTTTTGTTCTCCCTATATTCATTTACTTGCTTCTGTTTTGTTCAATTGAATCACTAGACTCGCAGATAAAGAACCGTAATATGCGACACTTTACCTTTTTAATGCTGTGTTAAATGTCATTCTTATTTAGAAATCTTAACCTTGTAAAAACTATACCATGAAAAAGATTATTCTGTTCTCTATCATTGCCACTTTTTTTGCTTGTGAAAAACCTGCTATAATTGAATACACCCTTTTCTCAGGAAAAGTCCAGAACTCGGATTCTGATAAGTTAATTGTTATTGGTAAAGATTTTAAGCAAGAAATCGCAATCCATGAGGATGGATCTTTTTCGGATACTTTAAACCTAGAAAACAATGGTTATTACTCTTTTTACATTGATAGAGAAAGTTCGGCCCTCTATTTAGCAAAAGGGGCAGATTTAGATTTGACTATTGATGTAAAAGAATTTGACGAAAGCATTGCCTACACAGGAACTATCGCTGCAGGAAATAATGTATTGGCAAAGAGTTACATGATCAATGAAGAAACACAGGGCGAGACAGCCGACTTTTATACCAAAGAAGAAAAAGACTTTATAGCAACTTCAAAAGAGGCTAAAGAAAAAATTGAAACCTTAATAAAATCTTCTCAAACCGATGAGGCTTTTAAGAAAGATCAAACTGAAAACGCAGGCTATCAATATGCTATCAACTTAATGCGTTATGAAAGGTACCATGCTCATTTTGCTAAAATAAAGGATTTCAAAGTTTCTGAGACGTTCAACGACAATCAAATTGAGTTTGTTACAAATGATGAAGCTGCATATAAAAATTCTAGCAGTTATAGAGAGTTAGTTTCTATAGTGTTTGACCAAGAAGTAAACATAGCGTATGAAACAAATCAAGATTATACTGATGCAATCATTTCCGCGAGCAATGACATAGAAAACAAATACATTAAGCAGGAGCTTTTAAACAGTAATTCAGGGCAAATGTTAGGCGTTGGAGAAGGTTTACAAAAGGCATACGACTATTTAATTGCCAACACCACCCAAGAAACGTACCAAGAGAAATATACTGAATCATTCGAAAAATTGAAGCTACTTGCGAAGGGTATGCCCTCTCCTACTTTTGAAAGCTATGAGAATCACAAAGGTGGAACTACTTCATTAACTGATTTAAAAGGTAAATACACCTACATAGATGTTTGGGCAACTTGGTGTGGACCATGTTTGAGAGAAATTCCAAGCTTAAAGGCTGTTGAAGAAGAGTTTCGCGGTAAAAACATACAGTTTGTTAGCGCTTCAATTGACAAAGAGAAAGACTATGACACTTGGGTTTCCATGGTAACCGATAAAGAATTAACTGGCTTCCAATTAATGGCAGATAATGATTGGAGTTCACAATTTGCAAAAGATTACCAAATAAACGGTATTCCACGTTTTATTTTAGTTGACCCGGAAGGGAATATAGTAAGTGCTGATGCACCAAGACCTTCAGACCCAAAATTAAAAGAACTATTTACAGAGCTTAATATCTAAGCTAGAATATAAAATAGTGTTCAAGTAAATCCTGTGGAATTAGTATAAAGTTTTTGAGTCCAACCTATCCAAATAGAATTACTTTCCGATACAAAACTGGGAGAAAATGGTACCCAAAATATCGCGATCAATTTCTATGGTTCCAGTAATCTCCCCTAAAAAATGCAACGATTGGCGAATATCCATCGCCAAGAAATCGCCCGTAATGTTGGTTTCTAAACCATCTTGAACTCTGCTTAATGCTTCTCCCGCGCTTTTCAGTGCTTCATAATGCCGAAGGTTACTTACTACCACATCACTCCCATTATTCAACGTGTTTTTTGCAATGTCTTCTAAGGTGGTAGTCAGTTTTTCTAAGCACAATTTTTTCAAAGCACTCAAGTAAATGGGTTCAATACCCTCAGGAAATTTTGAACTGAATTCTTCAGGAATTTCCGATAAATCGAAGTCTCCCTTATCCGCTTTGTTCGCCAATACAATCAATTGTTTCTCTGCTCCTTCCATCTTAGACTGAATGTCGGCAATTACTTGATGAATTTCCTCTTTTGTATCCAATACCACATCCACCAAATACAATACAACATTGGCCTTCTCTATCATTTGAAAAGTTCGCTGAATTCCTATTTTTTCGACAACATCGTTTGTTTCTCGAATTCCTGCGGTGTCAATGAATCGAAAAGCAATCCCTCCAATTTTTACCTCATCCTCAATACTGTCCCTTGTTGTGCCAGCTATCTCTGAAACAATGGCTTTGTCTTCGTTTAACAAAGCATTTAGTAAAGTTGATTTACCAACATTAGGTTGACCTACTATAGCTACTGGAATTCCGTTTTTCATTACGTTTCCTGTAGCAAAGGAGTTCAACAGGCCGTTAATCATATCGTTTAGATTATTTACCAAGTCTTTCAAATCAGACCGATCGGCAAACTCTACATCTTCTTCAGCAAAATCTAATTCCAATTCAATTAAGGCGGTGAATTGAATTAATTCGTGTCTTAAGTCTGCAATCTTTTTAGAAAATCCTCCTCGCATTTGATTTAATGCCAAGCCATGTGCGGCTTTACTTTCAGCTGCAATTAGGTCTCCTACTGCCTCCGCCTGTGCTAAATCCATTTTTCCATTCATAAACGAACGCATGGTAAATTCTCCAGGCTTAGCGAGCTTCGCTCCTTTCTCTAGTAACAATTCAAGCACCTTGCTTAAAATGTAAGACGATCCATGGCAAGAAATTTCTATGGTGTCTTCCCCTGTATATGAATTTGGCCCTTTAAACAGACTAATCAGTACTTCGTCAATGACCTCTTCTTCATTGATAATTTTGCCAAAATGTAGCGTCTGTCCTTTTTGCTTTTCCAAATTCTTGCCATCGAAAATAGAATTTGCAATAGAGATTGCTTTAGACCCTGAAAGTCGGATAACGCCAATTGCTCCTGAACCCGAAGGAGTAGATAAAGCACAAATGGTTTCTGAAGTGTGAATCATTATGTAAAATTAACGTTTAGTTCAAAGCTGAATTCAATTTAAAATCAAAGTCTTTCTATAATTTCACAATTCAAGATTTTAGCACGCTATGAACCACCTCGCCCACCTTTTCCTTTCACAAAGAGATATCAACCTCATGGTGGGCAATTTCATTGCAGATCACATTAAGGCAAATAAGATTGAGCCTTATTCTGAAGAAATTCGGAATGGAATTATGATGCATCGGGCCATTGACCATTTTACAGATACGCATGCATTGGTAAAAAAGAGCAAAGCCAGGCTCTTCCCAAAATACAGTCATTACGCCTCAGTTTTGGTAGACATGTTTTACGATCATATTTTAGCAAAAAATTGGGCAACGTACTCTCCTCTTCCTTTAGAAAATTTTGCAGCTTCGGCGTACAAGGTCCTGCAAAGTAAAGAGGATGAAATGCCGGAACGATCCATCGTCACTTTAAATTACATGAGCAAACAAGATTGGCTAAGTAATTATGCTACTATCAATGGAATGACAAGAGCACTGAAAGGACTATCAATTAGAGCAAGTTTCAATTCAAAAATGGAAGAAGCTGTGATTGATTTGCAACGAGATTTTAAATTGTACGAAGCTGAATTCACTCCATTTTTTAAAGAACTTTTTGAGTTTGCCATGAATTGGGAAGCACCCGCTAAATAACTAATTTCGTTTTATGATTCCATCCGCTCCCTTAGCTGAAAGAATGCGTCCAACCTCGTTAGACAATTATGTTGGACAACAACATTTGGTGGGACAAGGTGCAGTTCTTCGAGAATTAATTGAGAAGGGAATGGTTCCTTCCATGATACTATGGGGTAGCCCAGGTATTGGAAAAACTACCTTAGCGCATATAATTTCTCAAACAACAGATCGACCTTTTTTTTCTTTAAGTGCAATTAATTCTGGGGTAAAGGACGTTCGAGAAATAATTCAAAAAGCCAAGAGCAAACAGTTTTTTAGCGCGCACAATCCCATCCTATTTATTGATGAAATTCATCGATTCAGCAAATCACAACAAGATTCTTTATTGGGCGCTGTTGAAAGCGGAACAATAACATTAATTGGAGCAACTACAGAAAATCCTTCGTTCGAAGTGATTTCTGCCTTGCTTAGTCGTTGCCAAGTGTATACCTTAGAACCACTGAACCGAGATGAATTGATGGGCTTGGTGAACATGGCTTTAGGAAAAGATGAATTTCTAAAAAAGAAAAAGGTTAGCGTTAAGGAAGAACATGCATTACTGCAACTTTCAGGTGGAGATGCTCGAAAGTTGTTAAACCTTTTAGAACTGGTTATCAATAATCAAAATGGAGATGATATTGAAATCACGGATGAAAAGGTAACTAAGATCGCGCAACAAAACATAGTTAAATATGATAAGGATGGAGAAATGCATTATGACATTATCTCGGCCTTTATAAAATCTATCCGTGGAAGCGATCCCAATGCTGGAGTATATTGGTTAGCCAGAATGATTGAAGGCGGTGAAGACCCAAAATTTATCGCACGGCGTTTATTGATTTTAGCTTCTGAAGACATAGGGAATGCAAACCCTACAGCAATAGTAATGGCCAATAATTGCTTTCAAGCAGTGAATGTTATTGGTTGGCCGGAATCTAGAATTATTTTAGCACAATGCGTTACTTATTTAGCCTCCTCACCGAAAAGCAATGCTGCTTATATGGCTATTAATCATGCGCAGGCAGAAGTTAAAGCGAGTGGAAATTTGAGTGTTCCGCTTCCACTAAGAAATGCGCCAACCAAGTTGATGAAAGAGATTGGCTATGGGAAAAAGTATAAATACGCCCATGACCATCCGAACAACTTTGTGCATCAAGAATATTTACCGGCAGAGATTAGTGGTAAAAAATTCTACGACCCTACAAATAATGCACGGGAGAACGATTTACGAAAGCGTTTGAAAGCTCTGTGGCAAGAGAAATATGGATATTGATAGAATTATGAATATAGAATGTAGAGTGAAGAGTGTAGAGTGTAGAGTGTAGAGTGTAGAGTGAAGAATGTAGAATTTTACTATTTATTAGCTTGTGGCAACTTTATTCCAATTCGTAATTCCCAAATTCATAATTCAGTTTTTAACCTTCATTTCGTAATTTGAAATTCTAAGATTCGTAATTCAATTTTTGATAGATTGCGTCGTTTCTCTCAATGACATCAAAAATTAATGTTGCCAGCCTTGGGCTTTCAATTCAATTAAACTCTCCGTTCCATTTGCCACCATGTTGTTACCAGAGTTTTTATCGGTAACGTGACCAATAATCGTTAACAAAGGTTCTCTCTTGATTTTTTCAAAATGCTCAATTGGAACTGTAAAAAGCAATTCATAATCCTCTCCACCATTTAATGCGGCCATTACAGGGTTTAAGTTTAACTCTTCACAAGTATTGATAGTTTGAGCATCCAGTGGAATTTTGTCCTCATAAATCTGCACGCCAACTTCAGAAGCTTTTGCTAAATGAATTAGTTCTGACGAAAGTCCATCAGAAATATCAATCATTGCAGTAGGAACGATGCTCTCCTTGGCAAAGTATTCAATTAAGTCCTTTCTTGCTTCAGGCTTTAATTGTCTTTCCAATATATAATCTTTTCCAGAAAAATCAGGTTGAACAGCAGCATTGTCTTTGAATACTTCTTTCTCTCTTTCCAATATTTGCAATCCCGCAAAAGCGGCACCTAAATCACCAGAAACACAAATCAGATCAGTCTCTTTTGCTCCACTTCTCTTCACCACTTTTTCTTCATCAACTTGGCCAAGTGCGGTTATAGAAATTACCGTTCCAGATAAAGATGAAGTTGTATCACCCCCTACCAAATCAACTCCATACATTTCGCAAGCTAAATTGATGCCTTCGTAAAGATCTTCTAACGCCTCAACCGACATACGATTGGAAACTGCAATTGAAACTGTTATTTGTTTCGGTATAGCGTTCATCGAATATATGTCCGACAAATTTACCACTACAGCCTTGTAACCTAGATGTTTCAATGGCACATACAGCAAATCAAAATGAACCCCTTCTACCAGCATATCGGTGCTAACAACGGTCATTGATTCTTCATTCTGAATCAATGCTGCGTCATCTCCTACGCCTAATTTAGAAGTTGTATTCTTCAATTCAATGTCCTTGGTTAATCTTTCAATTAATCCAAATTCTCCCAGATCTGTTAAAGGTGTTGGCTCATTTGCATTTTCACTCATGCTGCAAAAGTAGAACTTATTAAGAAGTAGGAGACTTCTCCATTAACTAAATATAACCTCATAAATATTTCTATCATATAAAACAATACCCTCTTGAGGGTGTTTTTAAGTTAATATATTCCTTATTTAGAGTTAATCTAAATAAAGATAAGTAATTTTGCACAGAGAAAAATCGCACAAATGATTAAAGTAAACGATAGAGCAAAAGAAAAGATAATGAGTCTTTTAACCGAAGAAGGCAAAGCAAAAGACAGTTTTGTTAGGGTAGGTGTTCAAGGTGGTGGTTGTTCCGGATTAATGTACAATTTGGACTTTGACTCAGAATTCAAAGAAGAAGATAAAATAATTGAAGACAACGATGTAAAAATCGTAGTAGATAAAAAAAGTGTTTTATACTTAGTAGGAACTGAATTGGACTTTACTGGAGGATTAAACGGTAAAGGATTTAGTTTCAACAATCCAAATGCCTCAAGAACCTGTGGTTGTGGGGAAAGTTTTTCGATTTAAAAAAGGAGAGAGAGATGCAAACAGAAGACGAATTAATTGAAGAAATAACCAACAGCGAATACAAATACGGTTTCTATACTGACATGGATGCTGATCAAGCTCCAAAAGGATTAAGCGAAGATATTATTCGTTTTATTTCTGCGAAGAAGAATGAGCCTGATTGGATGTTGGAATATAGATTGAATGCATACCGTATTTGGGAGAAGATGGAAGAGCCAGAATGGGCTCATTTAGGTTATGCAAAACCAGATTTCCAAGACTTGCACTACTATTCCGCTCCAAAGCCTAAAGTACAATTGGATAGCTTAGATGAAGTTGATCCTGAGTTACTAGAGACTTTCAAAAAATTAGGAATCTCTATTGAAGAGCAAGAGCGTTTAACGGGAGTTGCAGTTGATGTTGTAATTGATAGTGTATCTGTAGCCACTTCATTTAAAAAGAAATTAGGTGAATTAGGAATCATATTCTGTTCGTTTAGCGAAGCTGTTCAAGATCACCCGGAGTTGGTTCGCAAGTATTTAGGAACCGTTGTACCTACTACAGATAACTTTTATGCGACCTTAAATTCTGCAGTATTTACCGATGGTTCTTTCTGTTACATCCCAAAAGGCAAAAAATGCCCTATGGAATTGTCAACTTATTTTAGAATTAACGAAGCGAATACAGGTCAGTTTGAAAGAACCCTTGTTATTGCCGATGAGGGCAGTTACGTCAGTTACCTTGAAGGTTGTACCGCTCCAATGAGAGACGAAAACCAATTACACGCCGCTGTAGTTGAATTGGTTGCTTTAGACGATGCAGAGATAAAATATTCAACGATTCAGAATTGGTACCCAGGTAGCAAAGAAGGAAAAGGTGGAATTTACAACTTTGTAACTAAGCGTGGCTTGTGCATGGATCGTGCAAAAATATCTTGGACACAAGTAGAAACTGGTTCCGCTGTAACTTGGAAATATCCAGGTTGTATTTTAAAAGGGAATAACTCAATCGGAGAATTTTATTCGGTAGCAGTTACTTCTAATCACCAGCAAGCAGATACGGGATCAAAAATGATTCACATCGGCAAGAATACCAAGAGTACTATTATCTCAAAAGGAATTTCTGCAGGACAAGCGCAGAACTCTTACAGAGGATTGGTAAAAATTAACAAAGGAGCAACTAACGCAAGAAACTTTACGCAGTGTGATTCTTTATTGATGGGCAACAATTGTGGCGCTCATACCTTTCCATACATTGAAGTAAACAACCAAAGTTCTAAAGTAGAACATGAAGCAACTACGTCAAAAATTGGAGAAGATCAAATATTCTATTGCAAGCAAAGAGGAATGGACGAAACAACAGCCATAAATCTAATTGTGAACGGTTATTGTAAAGAAGTATTAAATCAATTGCCAATGGAATTTGCAGTTGAAGCACAAAAATTATTAGAAATAAGTTTAGAGGGATCAGTTGGATAAAGTCAATTGCAAATTTTAAATTACGAATTACGAATATTTATTGTCATACTGAGCGGAGTCGAAGTATAGACAATTCGAAATAATACTAAATGATTAAAATAGAAAATTTACATGCTTCCATTGAAGGAACAGAGATTTTAACCGGCATTAACTTAGAAGTTAAGGCAGGAGAAGTTCATGCCATCATGGGACCAAACGGTTCTGGAAAAAGCACTTTGGCCAATGTTTTGGCAGGGAGAGATGAATACGAAGTAACAGAAGGTTCAGTTGATTTTTTAGGTGAAGACCTATTAGATATGGAACCGGAAGATCGTTCTAGAGCTGGACTGTTTTTGGCCTTCCAATATCCTGTTGAAATTCCGGGGGTAAGCAACATCAACTTTCTAAAAACGGCTATCAACGAGGCAAGAGAGAAAAGAGGGGAAGATCCTATGCCTGCTAAAGACTTCTTGAAAAGAGTAAAGGAAAAATCGAAACTAGTTGAGCTTGATGGTCGTTTAGCAAATCGTTCAGTGAATGAAGGATTTTCCGGTGGAGAGAAGAAACGAAACGAGATATTCCAAATGGCAATGCTAGATCCAAAATTAGCGGTATTGGATGAAACGGATTCAGGTTTGGATATTGATGCATTGAGAATTGTAGCCAATGGAGTAAACGAATTGAAAACAAAAGACAACGCATCCATCGTAATTACACATTACCAGCGTTTGTTGGACTACATCGTTCCAGATTTTGTTCATGTTTTGTACCAAGGAAAAATTGTAAAAACTGGACCAAAAGAATTGGCGTTAGAGCTAGAAGAAAGAGGTTACGATTGGATTATTAAAGAATTAGAAGAAGTTACTGCTTAAGCTATGGAAGTAATGAACGAAACAGTTACACTAACCAACAAGGATAAATTTCTAAGTCATTTTGATTTAGTTGACTTTTCTATGGATGAAGATTTTTCTTCTGATAAAAGAAAGGAAGCCATGGAATTGATTCAATGGTTGGACTTTCCTACTTCAAAAGCGGAGTATTGGAAATACACTAGAATTAATAAAATAATTAAAGGCGACTACAAAGTCTCAGCTCCTGAAAATGAGATCGAAATTGACTTAGCTGTTCCTACTAAAAATTGCATCGTCTTGATTAACGGCTATTTTAGTGAAGAGTTAAGCTTCTTCGATATTACTGAAGGGATTCAATTTAGCAGTCTTTCTGATGCAAAGAAGAGCAGTTCTATATTGAAAGAGAAGTTCAACTCTTTAGTGAAGAAAGATGAGATATTTGCTGACATCAATTCAGCGTACCATCAAGATGGGGCCTTTATGCATGTTGCTAAAAACGTACAAGCAGATGAGCCGTACTACATTTTGAATATGGTGGATGATTCGAATATAATATCGAATCCAAGAAATTTTATTTTTGTAGAGCAGGGAGCAAATGCAAAAGTTGTCTTAAAAACAATTAACACTGCAAATACAGGCTCCTTTACAAACATGGTTTCTGAAATATTTGTAGAGAAAAACGCCCATTTTGAGATTAATAAAATCCAAGATGAAGCGGAAGATTCTTTCCAAATTGCTACCGAACAAGTAGTACAAGCTGACGACAGTACATTTAAGATTAATACGTTTACACTAAACGGAGCAATTGTTAGAAATAACTTAAACATTGATTCGTTAGGTAAAAATACCATGACGTATTTGAATGGATTGTATCCTTTAAAAGGAAAACAACATGTTGATAACCATACGTATTTATTGCACCGTGAGCCTAATGGCGAGTCACACGAATTGTACAAGGGTATAATGGGCGATTCTTCAACTGGCGTTTTTAACGGAAAAGTATTTGTGCACAGAGAAGCACAAAAAACAAATGCTTTTCAGTCGAATGCAAACATTGTGATGACGGATACTGCTACAATCAATTCAAAACCTGAATTAGAGATTTATGCAGATGATGTAAAATGCAGCCACGGTTCAACAACAGGACAGTTGGATGAAGAAGCATTATTCTACTTAAGAGCTAGAGGTTTGTCAAAAGAAAGTGCACGAGCTGTATTGGTAAACGCATTTGCTTCTGACGTAATTGAGCAAATTGGTGTGGATGCTGTAAAAGATGAAATTGAAAAGTACATAGACGACAATTATCAGGGGATAAAATAATTTGAAATTGTTTGTCATATTGAGCGGAGTCGAAATATAGGCAAACAAAAAATAGTCCACTTCGACTCCGCTCAGTGTGACAATTTTTTAAAAGCAGATGAAAAAATTTAGCGTCGAAGACATAAGAAAAGACTTTCCAATACTTTCAAGAGAAGTAAATGGTAAGTCCTTGGTTTATTTGGATAACGGAGCGACTTCTCAAAAACCGCAGGTTGTTATCGATGCAATAACGGGATATTACACCAATGAAAATGCAAACATCCATCGTGGTGTTCATACCTTAAGCCAACTTGCTACAACTGCTTATGAAGAAGGTCGAAAGAAAATTCA
Organism: uncultured Flavobacteriales bacterium; assembly: GCA_913059105.1. Taxonomy (GTDB): domain Bacteria; phylum Bacteroidota; class Bacteroidia; order Flavobacteriales_E; family Vicingaceae; genus NORP294. The sequence goes on along the minus strand of CAJXRL010000048.1, from coordinate 2,331 downwards.
AACGTGGATTAATGCGGAACATTCTGAAGAAGTAATTTTTACAAAAGGCACCACCGATGGAATCAATTTAATTTCAAATGCTTGGGGAAGATCCAATCTAAAGAAAGGGGATGAAGTATTGATCACTGAAATGGAGCACCATTCAAACATTGTGCCCTGGCAAATGATTTGCGATGAGAAAGAAGCCATTCTAAAGGTGATTCCAATTAACGATTCAGGTGAGTTGCTGATGGATGAATACAAAAAATTACTTTCTAGTAAAACAAAAATGGTGGCGCTGGTTCACATTAGCAATGCTTTGGGAACCATAAACCCGGTTAAAGAAATTATTGAATTAGCGCACAACGTTGGAGCTAAAGTTTTAGTAGATGGAGCCCAGCAAGTAGCCCATGCTGCTCCTAATATGAGAGATTTAGATGTTGATTTCTACGTTTTTGGATTACATAAAATGTTTGGCCCTACCGGGGTTGGAATTCTTTATGGAAAGAAGAAACTGCTGGAAGCAATTCCTCCATACCAAGGTGGCGGAGACATGATTAAGACGGTTACTTTCGAAAAAACTACGTACAACGAGTTACCACATAAACTAGAAGCAGGAACGCCCAACATTTCAGCTGGTATAGCAACTGCAACTGCAGTCGACTACATCTCTTCTTTAAATTGGGATGAAATTCATGTGCATGAACAAGAGCTATTAGATTATGCAACTGCGGAATTAAAAAAGATAGAAGGTCTAAAAATTATTGGTGAAGCAACAAACAAAGCTTCAGTAATTTCTTTTGTGGTGGAAGGGATACATGCGTACGACATTGGAGTGATAGTTGACAAAATGGGAGTGGCCGTGCGAACAGGACATCATTGTACACAACCGTTGATGAACCGGTTTGGAATTCAAGGAACCGTAAGAGCAAGTTTTGCTTTTTACAATACAAAAGAAGAAGTTGATTTATTAATTGTTGCTCTTAATAGAGCTATTAAAATGCTTGCATAATGACAATTAACGAAAGACAAGAAGAGGTAATTGAGGAATTCGAGATGTTCGAAGACTGGATGGACAAGTACGAATACTTAATCTCATTGGGTAAAGAACTTCCATTAATTAAAGAAGCAAACAAAACGGAGAGCAACATTATTAAAGGTTGTCAATCTAGAGTTTGGTTAGCGGCAGAATTGGATCATTCTAAAATTCAGTTTACGGCAGATAGCGATGCAATTATTACCAAAGGAATTATCTCTCTAATGATTCGAGTCTTGACCGACTCCACTCCAAAAGAGATTATGGAAACAGAACTTTATTTTATCGATAAAGTTGGATTAAAAGAACACCTCTCTCCTACCCGTTCAAACGGATTAGTTAGTATGGTGAAACAAATGAAAATGTATGCAATTGCATATTCTTCAAAAGTATAAGTTATGGCTGAAAAGAACGTAAAAGATCTATCAAAAAAAGACGTAGAGAATCAAGTAATTGATGTTCTAAAAACGATCTATGATCCTGAGATACCTGTAAACATTTACGACCTAGGATTGATATACTTCGTTATAGTTGACGATGAATTCAATGTGAAAATTGAAATGACATTGACTTCTCCAAATTGTCCCGTTGCCGAAAGCATGCCTGAAGAGGTTCGGGTAAAAGCAGAAAGCTGTTGGTGTGTAAAAAGTGCTGAAGTAGAGATTGTTTGGGAGCCTACTTGGGATAAAGATATGATGAGTGAAGAAGCTAAATTTGAATTAGGTTTCATGTAACAGCCGATGGCTGTAATTACTAATTGATAATTAGCAATTTATAATTAAGAGATATGTCAGAAGAAATCGTAAACAGAGTAGTCAACAGTGGCTTAATTACTTTTAACCTAGAGGATTTATTTCCAGAGGGTGAACGGGTATTGTACGATATCAAAGACAACCTTTGGCAAGAAATTGCATTAAAAGAGAAAGATTTTCGCGAATTTGTTAAGGCACATGACTGGTCGCAGTATCAAGATAAATTCGTTGCCATTCATTGTTCAGTCGATGCAATTGTCCCAACATGGGCATATATGCTGTTGACAACGAAGCTCACTCCTTTTGCTAAAAAAGTGGTTTTTGGAAATCTTCAAGAATTAGAAAAGGTGCTTTTCGAAGAAGCCCTTTCTAAAGTAGACCCGAACGAATACTTGGATGCTCGAGTAGTGATTAAAGGATGTAGTGGCAAAGCGGTGCCGGAATCAGCTTATGTTCGATTAACAGAAATATTGCAACCAGTTGCTAAAGTGTTAATGTACGGTGAGCCATGCAGCACCTGTCTCTTATACACATCTGACGCTGCCGACGATCTACTCTGTGTAG
>CAJXRL010000047.1 GCA_913059105.1 uncultured Flavobacteriales bacterium | reverse complement strand
GAGATTTCTGCCTGTCTCGTGGGCTCGGAGATGTGTATAAGAGACAGGTTTGAGCTAAAAAAACTAAGTTTTGATCTTTGTCGTTTACAATGTAATTAGACTTTAAGCGGATAAACTCTTCTAATTGTTCTTTATTTTCAGATGTAAACCAACAAGCTTTGTAGAAATTTAAAGGAGCAAAGGTACAAGAAGCGCCGTATTCATGTTTTAGTCTGTATTGGATTACTTCAAATTGAAGTTCACCAACTGTACCGATGTACTTTTTATTACCCATTCGAGCCGTAAAAAGCTGAGCAACTCCTTCCTCTGTTAATTGATGAATTCCCTTTTCTAACTGTTTGGACTTCATTGGGTCATTATTAATTACCTCCTTGAAAATCTCAGGCGAAAAGCTAGGAATACCTTTGAAAGTAAAATTGTCACCTTCAGTTAGAGTATCACCAATCTTAAAATTTCCGGTATCGTAAAGTCCAATAACATCACCAGGATAAGCATCGTCTATTACGCTTTTGTCCTTTGCCATAAAAGAGGTGGGATTGCTAAATCGCAGTCCTTTATTCAATCGTACATGGTGAAAAAATTTATTCCGCTCAAACTTGCCACTACAAACTCTTAAAAACGCAATTCTGTCTCTGTGTTTGGGGTCTAAGTTGGCATGTATTTTAAAAACAAAACCACTAAACTTTTTCCTTTCCGGATTAATTTTCCCTTCATTTGTTTCTCTTGCTCGCGGAGTAGGAGCTATCTCAATAAATTGATCCAACATTTCTTGTATTCCAAAGTTATTAACTGCTGAACCGAAAAATACTGGGGCAATCTCACCATTTAAATAGGCCTCGTTATCTAATTGGTCATATACGCCATCTATCAACTCAACATCTTCTCTTAATTGATCTGCTTGGCTTCCAATGATCTCATCTAGCTTAGGGTCTTCTAGGCTATCAATCTTTGTTACATCCTTTGAAATTTTGGTTTTAGAAGATTCAAAAAGGTTTAGACTTGAATCTCCAAGGTTATAAACACCTTTAAATTTAGCACCTATGCCAATTGGCCATGTCATCGGTCGAACTTTGATATTCAATTTCTCTTCCAATTCATCGAGTAATTCAAAAGCATCTCGGCCTTCTAGGTCCATTTTGTTAATGAAAACAATTACCGGAGTATCACGCATTCTGCATACTTCCATTAAACGTTCTGTTTGCGCTTCCACACCTTTTACGCAATCGATAACTAATATAACAGAGTCAACCGCAGTTAACGTCCTGTAAGTATCTTCTGCAAAGTCTTTGTGACCAGGAGTATCTAAGAGGTTAATTAATTTGTCTTTGTATTTGAAACCCATTACAGAGGTTGCTACGGAGATTCCTCTTTGTTTTTCAATTTCCATGAAATCGGAAGTTGCAGTCTTTTTAATTTTGTTATTCTTAACGGCACCGGCTGTTTGAATAGCGCCACCAAATAAAAGAAACTTCTCTGTAAGTGTAGTTTTTCCAGCATCAGGGTGACTGATAATTGCGAATGTCTTACGTTTTGAAATTTCTTCGTTTAACTTCATTGCTTCCTTGTTTTTAAAGGCGGCAAAGGTAATAATTTGAAGAGGCAATTTGGAAATGATTAGCTTCTTTTGAATTACTTGTTTTCCATTTGATATATGGATCTTTTATTGCCCGGAGCTTCGGTTGAATTGTTGATTTTAATATTGTTACAAAATTACATTTTAGAAATTATTCCAATCTAAGTCAATAATTTTGAATTCCTTTTAACCAATTAATGTTGATTCTAGATGAAACAAGTCATTTGTTATTGGGTTTTGAAAATCTAACAAAGCAATTACTTGTATATAAATAGTCATTGATTTCTAATGCATTTGTTCTATTTTGAAGTAATATAGGATTTGGCACGTATTGGCATTTGTTGACCAACTTAACTGCAATTGAATCAACTCTTTCTCTAAATACAAGTACAAGAAAATGTGGCAGACTAAATCTCTGCCTTTTTACCATTTAATTAAAACTATTAACAGCTCTATTAGAAGAAAAAATAAGGTTAGTTGAAATTGTGAAAACAGAGCAAATTAGACCAATGAATAATAGGCTTAGACTAAATTTTTTCATGGCTGATTTAGAAGTAGCTAAGTTCATGCAAATCAAAGTTTAAAAAAAAAATAAAATTTTAATCAAAACAACTTAAAAGAACCTTTTAATTCCCATACTTTTGCAATTCCCTATGAGTGAAAACGGAACGATAGACCTAAGCGAGATTGAAAATAGTGAAGATGGAAAGGATTTATATCCGTTTCAAGAAGCTGCCATTCAAGAAATTTCAAAAAAACTTAACGAGCTAGAAGACAATCATAATGTGCTTTTTCAACTTCCAACAGGTGGTGGGAAAACGGTTATATTCTCTGAAATTACTCGTCGTTATGTTAAGAAAACAGGAAAAAAGGTTCTGATTCTTACTCATAGAATTGAGCTTTGCAAGCAAACGTCAAGAATGCTTTCTGAATTTAATGTGGATAATATGATTATCGACAGCAAGGTAAAATCAGTTTCAGATGGAAACGATTACATAGCATTTGTTGCTATGGTTGAGACGCTGAACAATAGACTTCAAGAAGAAAAAATTACTTTAAATAATATTGGTTTAGTTATTGTAGATGAGGCACATTACAATAGCTTTAGAAAATTATTTAAGTATTTTGAAAAGGTTAATATTTTAGGAGTAACGGCAACTCCTTTAAGTTCTAGTATTAAGTTACCAATGAACGAGAACTATGAAGAGTTAGTAATCGGCGAGTCAATAAGCAGCTTAGTAAACAAGGGATATCTTTCAAGAGCAACTACCTATAGTTATAATGTAAGTTTAGATACACTAAAAGTTGGAATTAACGGAGATTATACTGTTAAATCTTCCGAGCAATTGTATGGTAATTATATGATGCAAGAGAAGTTGGTTCGAGCTTACGAGGAAAAATCTAAAGGTAAAAAAACGTTGATTTTTAATAATGGTATTGCTACTTCTTTTGGTGTTTATGACACATTTAAAGCAGCAGGTTATGAAATTCAGCATTTAGATCACCATGTTGGAGAACAGGAGAGGAGGGAGATTTTAGAATGGTTTAAGCACACTCCGGATGCCATCTTAACTTCTGTTGGAATTTTAACGACAGGATTTGATGAGCCTACTGTTGAGACAATTATATTAAATCGAGCTACTCGATCGTTAGCACTTTATCATCAAATGATTGGTCGTGGTTCTCGAGTTACGGCAACTAAAAAGAGATTTTCGGTTATCGATTTAGGAAATAACTTGCATCGTTTTGGATTGTGGGATTCTCCTGTAGATTGGTACCATATTTTTCAAGCACCACATCAATATTATGATGACTTAAAATCGGATGACGTAATTGAACGTCAGTTTATTTATGAAATGCCAGATGACTTGAAACTTAAGTTTTCAAAATCTGAAGATATTAATCTTGATATTAAAGCGGAATACGACTATGCTATGAGCATGGGGCAGCATTCTAAAGTGGTGGTTAAAAAATCAATTGATCAACATACTGTCATGTGTGTTGAAAATAGTGATGATATGTGGGATGCTTTGGATTTAGGAAAAGATTTAAAAGACGATATTCAAGACAGAATCAAGCATTACTCTTACTGTACAATTAAAACAACCAAAAACTATTTAGTTTGGTTAGAGCAAGATTACTATAGAAGACTCAACTCTCAGATTAGACAAGAGTTTACTAAGCTAGATTAACTTTTAACTCTGATATATTAATCAGTTTTGCCTTAAGGGAAAATAAAACTAGACTTGTTGTATTCTTGGAATCTGTTTTTTGTAAAAGTTTGGAGCGGTGGCCCTCAACAGTTCTTTTACTGATACTCATTTTATCAGCTATTTCGTCGGTTGAATTAGCATAGCATATGTATTTCAAAACTTCCAATTCTCTTTCCGAGAGGGCATCTACTGAGTTAAGAACAATTGTATCCTTTGAATTTGTACTAGCATCTTCCAATGCATTTGTGGCTGCTTTATTGAAGAAAAAGTCATAAGTAAAAACGGTATTTATCGCTTCTTCAACTTCTTCTGGTTCTGCATTTTTATCCAAATAGGCATTGGCTCCTTTTTCGTATAAATGAACTACAATGTCTTGATCATCAAAAGATGAAATGATGATAATTTTTAGATTAGGAAAAAGTTCTTTTAACTTTTCTGTTGTTTTAATGCCGTCTAATACAGGCATATTTAAATCTAAAATGGTAATGTCTGGCAATGCTTCCTCGGCTTCATTCAAATCTTGATATCGATTCAATATTTCTTGACCATTCTCAGCTTCTTCAACAACTTGTATGTTATCGAAAGAATTTAGTAAGCCAACTATTCCTTTTCTAAAAAGTGCTTGATCCTCCGCTATTCCAATTCTAATCATGATCTAAAGAAATATTAATAACAACTCCGTTTTTAACATATGGCTCAGAGTAAAATTTATGTTTGGCTTTTATCATCTCAACTCTTGTTACTATGTTTTTTAATCCCAATCCTTTATCATCCTTTGGGTTAAATCCTATTCCATTGTCGTAGTAATCGAATGTAATGTTTTGAAAGTTCTTTGAAATCTCAACTTTTACAAGGTTAGCCTTCGCGTATTTTAGAGTATTTGCCGTTAGCTCTTGAGTGATTCTGAATAAAGCCAATTGCTGTTCTTGTTTAAATGATATGGAAGAATCGGCCAATACTTCCATTTTAAAATCGGCACTCGTTAGGTTCTTTGCCATTCGATCAATGACTTTTATTAATCCAAGGCGTTCTAAAGAGGGAGGAAGCAAATTGTGAGAAATTTGACGTGTACTTTCGGCAGTGCTTTGAATAATATTTTTGCATTCCTGTATCACTTTTTTTTCTTCTACAGAATTTACAGTAATTTGATTCATCATCATTTTAACTGCACCTAGGGAAGCTCCAACAGTATCATGAAGATCTGAAGCTATTCTTTGTCGCTCTTGTTCTTGGGTCTCAATGTAATGATGAAGCATCTCCTTTTGAAAGTTTGTTTCTAAATCCTGTTTCTCTACTTGAGAATTAATGACTTTCTTCTGATATAGAATAATAAAAGCTAAAACACCTCCAAAAAAGGTAAATAGTCCTAAGGTGCTTAGTGTTATAATTTGAACTATATTTTCTGCTATTTCTTCTTCCATAGCGCTATGCCAATTAAAAAATAATAAACAATCATAATGCTATGACCCGTGATTCGAATTAGTAATCTGATTTCTTTAAGTTGACGAGGAACATAAATATCTAATAAATGTATGACCTGAGTTGTCCCAAAATATAAAAGAATCGCAATTGCTGCAATAAATTCGGGGCTTTCAAACAAGTTAATCGTTTCCTCGGCTTTTAACAATTCATATAAATAAATAAAACTCCAAAGCATCATAAAGTACCCCCCTAAGGATCTTATAATATTTGGATTTTCACTAATTGTTTGTATGAAAAATGCATTGTAAGCTATTAACAGCAAAAGAGCAGCGCAAGATATTTTTACAAATAATTTAAACCACGCCTTTTTTAATATGGAATGAAAAAAGAATCCGCAAAACCCCACATCTAAAAAAATCATTAAATGAAGGGAAGCTAGATTATTAACTTTATTATCAAATTGCCAAGAGGAATAGTTTTGAATCAAAAACATACACGCCATCCAAAGAAAGATGGCTAAAAATGAGTTATTCAATTTTTTTAAACTTCTAACTCCAGATAATAAAGGGATAATTATGATCCATCTAGCGATAAAGTAAATTATACTTTGCCACTCGAGCATGTTAGTTGCCGTTATTCAATACGCTTCCGGTATCACATTCTTCAGGACAAGGAGTTGTATGGTCATAAAAAACATCTAAAATGTCATTTCCTTCAGCATCAGTAGCTACCATTACCATTTGTAATGCGCCTGCATTTGGTTTTTGACCTAAATAAGCTCGCACTCCCATTGCTGTTGGATGCTTAGAAAAAATTTCATCAATTTCCGCTTTATCAATCTTAAAAGCTCTTGTTTGCTCTGTGTGATTACTTCGGTATTCCGTTGTTAAAGTAACCGCTTCTTCTTCAGTTATTGTGTAGCCAGCCATAATAGTTATTTTTTATTAGTAAGCCCCTAAGGTCCATAAAAAAAACTCAAAAAACACGTAGTTATACTCGTTTTTTATCCACAATTGTAGAAGACATTTGTACGGTGAGCAACTTAAACATTACGTACCGCTTCTAACTAACTAAATTATGGGTGAAAGCATGTTTCAATTATTGTTGATACCGCTACTGTCTATTTTGATTCTCTTATTTGTCATTGTAGCCTTGAGGTTGAATGTTTTTAAAAGAGTTTTTGTACTAAGAAAAAGGTCAATAATGTTAAGAAAGTTTGTCAGCTTAATTACTTGATACCATGCAAAACAATAAAACCATTTCGTTTTATTATATAAGCTGGTTGTTAAGGTATGTGAGCTGATTGCATTAGTAATGATTAAATAAATAAAAGATTAATGTTTTAGAATTAGTAGTTTTTAATTATTTTGGTTTATAATATTGTCTCTCTAAAACATTATAAAGGCCCTTGTTTCTTACTTTTGGAACAAGGGCTTTTTTTATTACTCATGAGCAAAACAAAATTTACAAAATCTATTAAGGCATGTGATAAGGAGGAGTTGGAAGAGCAACTTCTGGATCTATATCATCGCTTTAAAGAAGTAAAAGAGTTTTACGACTTTTCATTTAATCCCAATGAACAGAGAAGGGTAGAAGAAGCAAAATTAAAAATTTCCAGAGAGTACTTTCCTGAAGGTAAACGAAAAGCCAAGAAAAGAAGATCAATTGCTCATAAACACATTGAACATTTAATAAAGCTAGAAGTTGAAGCTTCTCAAATTATTGATTTAATGTTGTATGCCATTGAAATTGCACAAGCATACAATGAAGATAAACCCATAACGCAAGAAGCCTTTTATAAAAGTATGTTAAGCTCGTACAGAAAAGCATTGGTATTTGTAAGTCAACAGTTTTTAACTGAAGAGTTCTGGGATAGGGTGGTGAAGATAAAAAAAACGGCATTTAACCAAAAATGGATAAATGCCGAAGGTTTTGAAAGATCAATCGAAGAGTTATTAGAACAGTAATCTCTTCGATTCAGTTCCTTTTAGTCCGCTGAATTGCACGATATAAATACCTTTATTAAAACTTGAAACGTCTAGGGTAGAGCTTGTTGAATTTAAACTTTGGGAAAGTAGCAGTTGCCCTTGTATGTTGAATAATTTTACAGAAGATATTCCAATTGGTAGATTTCTGATGATTACTTTTCCGTTACTTGCGAATATCTTAGCATCTTCTAAAACGTTTTTATTAATTCCAACTGTTGATTGCGCCAAGGCTGCATTCTTAGCCGATGTGCTATTTGAACCCTGATAAACAATGCTAGAATCTATTGCCGAATAAACAAAATACCTTGGAGAGCTACCTTGGTACCATAATCTATTTGAATCTGGAAATGTAAATATATTGGTCCAATTGTGTGTGGTTTTCCAAGTTTGTGTTATCGTGCACATATTTGCTGGTGGAAAATTGCGGGCAAAATACGTGTATGTGATTGCTCCCCATACTTCTACATTATTTGTATTTGCTGCGGCCCATGTTTGCCATCCAGGTGCAGTATTAACACAAATGCTACAATCTACGCCGTTGTGTGCGATAATGATTGATTTGCCAGTTGCCAGCGTAGCATAAATATTTTTTGAGTTTGAATTGCAATCGTAAACTGTCCTATTTGCTGGAGCTTGAGCCATTATAGAAGCAAATGAACAGACAGTAAAAAGCAGTAGGAATTGTAATTTTTTCATATAAAATTTTTTCAAAAGTAATCGTGTTTTGACTTAAAGTTAGTCATGCTTTTGACCTTTAGAGTTTTTCCTTCATTTTAGGGAACAGTATAATACTTTAGCTGTTCTTTCATTTTGTCCTAAAATTCTATTAATTTGCAGTTCGAAAATTACTATGAAAAAAACTCTACTATCTATTTTTGCCCTTTCAATTCTTGCTATTGGAATTCAAATTACATTAACGTCTAACGCTAGCGGTAGAGCATTTTTTGCGAGTTCAGGAAATACTGGAGCGCCTGGAGAGTCTACAACTTGTAGATCTTGTCATGGCTCAGCTTTCAGTACTACTGTTTCGATTGTCATTAAAGATTCGCTAAGAAATCCAATTACTTCTTACATTCCAGGCACTGTTTACAATGCCGAATTTACGGTGAATGCCACAGGAGCAATTCGATACGGTTTTCAATTGGTAAGTTTAAATAGTTCTAACAGTGCTGTTAATGGCTTTTCAACGCCGAATGTAAATACAAGATTGGTTACTTTGGGTAATGGAAGACAGTATGCAGAACATGCTGGGAAAAGCACAACAAATTCCTTTGGGACACAATGGACTGCTCCGGCTACTGGTACAGGAACCGTAACTTTTTATGGTGGCGGTGCGGCTGTGGATAATAACGGATTTATTGGAGGAGACGGTGGAAACATTGCAAGTTTTAATTTACCTGAGAATACCTCTGTTGGATTTGTAGAATCAACTTTGCGCAATGAGTTATTAGTTTACCCAAATCCTACTAGAAACGTAATTAAGCTTAAAAATACATCGAGTGATGTTAAAAATGCTGTTGCAGAACTTTATACTATTTCAGGGCAATTGGTTTTAACTAAAAATGTAAGCTTGAAACAAAATAATGCTGAGAGGCTGAATGTTTCAAACTTGGAAAACGGATATTATATATTGAAAATCTCAAATGAAGGTCAAACAGTTGAGGAAAAAATAATGATTCAAAACTAGTTTAATTGGCAGAAAAGCACTGTTTTAATTGCAAGGAGGAACTTTCTAATACGGATACGTTTTGTTCCAACTGTGGGCAAAAAGTGGACGGTAACGTGCTTACAGTAAAAGCTGTCTCTCATGAATTTTTCGAAAATTATTTATCGTTTGATACAAGAATTGGAAGGACTATCCTTCCTTTTCTTTTTCAACCCGGTAAGCTTGTCTCTGAATTTATAAATGGTAAGCGGGTAAACTTTGTCAATCCATTTCGTTTTTATCTGCTGGTCAGTATCTTTTTCTTTTTTGTTTTAGGGGTGTTTGTTGACCATAATGTAACGGTGTCGAGATCTGCTGATGCGACACAAGAAGGTTCTGAAAATAGCCCTGCAGGAATAGTTACACAATTAGAGAATTTTGCCGTATTAATTGATTCGTTGAATAAGGTGGATAGCGTGCTTGTTGAAAACAAGATGGATTCGTTGTTAGCTGCCAACGTAGATCAAACCGTGGCGTACAACGTTGACACGGCTGGCAGTAGTAACGATAGCACTTCCAAGAAAAAGGGCTCTTATACTTTGAATACATCTGGTTTGGGATTTGATGTAAACATTACCAGATTAATAAAGGTGAAAGAATACCGATACGATCGAGCATATTCTGATGAAGATTTATTGGATAGCTTGCTTTTGGATAGTTTAGGGAGCAATCAGAGACTGTTAGCGATTCAGGCAATTAAATTATACCGGTCAGATTCGAAAGTTATTACACGGTTTTTGTTGGGTAACTTGTCGTTGAGCATGATGGTGCTAATTCCGGGATTGGCATTTTTCTTTTTACTATTTTACTCTGAACAGCGAAAGCCATTTGTTGCGCATGTAATTCATTCGCTACAAATACATACCTATAGCTTGTTCATTTATGCGTTAGCACTGCTGTTGTATTACTTTTTCGATAGCAACGTCTTTGTTTTGGTGGCGTTTTTGGCAAGTGCAGTTTATTTATTCTTTTCATTGAAAGAGGTATATCCAAAATCGATATTTTCAACGTTTTGGAGGTTTGCTTGTATTGGAATTTTGTATTATTTCTATTGGCTTCTAACTATTTTTGTTAGCGTAATTATTTCTTTTCTATTGTTTTAAAGTCTTCTTATTGTTGATTTTGAATGAAATAATACCAATTCAAATGCTTTGGGTACTTTTGCAGTTCATTAAATAAGCATTATTTGAATACATTCGAAAGCCTAGGACTTTCAACAAATCTGTTGAAGGTAATAGAAGACATGGGGTTTACGACCCCAACGCCTATCCAAGAAAAATCAATTCCATTATTATTAAAAGGAGGAAAGACTGACTTTATCGGTCTTGCTCAAACAGGTACTGGTAAAACTGCGGCATTCGGTTTGCCCCTAATTGATTTAGTAGATAGCGACAATAAGGCAACACAAGCCCTTATTATGGCTCCAACAAGGGAGCTAGGACAGCAGACAGCTAAACAATTGGTTGATTTTTCTTCGAACTACAAGCAACTTAACGTTGAAGTAGTATATGGTGGAGCTGCGATTATGAATCAGATAAAGGCATTGAAGCGCCCAACACAGATTGTTGTTGCGACTCCAGGTCGTTTATTGGATTTAATTCGCAGAAAGGCAATTCGATTAGATGAAGTGAAGTACGTTGTACTTGATGAAGCGGATGAAATGTTGAACATGGGCTTCAAAGAAGACATTGACGATATTTTAAGCTACACAAGAGAAGATCGTTCTACCTGGTTGTTCTCAGCAACTATGCCTGCTGATATTAGAAGAATTACAAAGAAGTACATGACGGATCCTGTGGAGGTGGCTGTGAATACAGAGTCAAAAACCAACACAGATATTACGCATCAGTACATTATAACTCGAAACGACGATAAGGAAACTGCATTAAAAAGGTTCCTAGACATCGCTCCTGATATGAAGGGAATTCTGTTTTGTAGAACTAAAAGAGAGACCCAAGAGATTACAGATAACTTAGGCCAATTAGGCTACGAAGTAGAAGCATTACACGGAGATTTATCTCAAGCGCAACGTGATGCTGCCATGAGAAGGTTTAAAGCTAGAAACATGCAATTGCTAATTGCAACTGATGTTGCAGCAAGAGGAATTGACGTAAATGACTTAACGCACGTATTACACCACAAAATTCCAGACCAATTAGAAGCGTATACGCATCGAAGTGGTAGAACTGGCAGAGCAGGAAATAAAGGAATTTCAATTGTTTTTATCAACAATAGAGAGGGAAGAAAGATTTCAGACATTGAACGAAAGAACAACATTACGTTTGAAAAAATTGAGGTGCCTAAGGCTAGCGAATTAAAGAAAGTTAGATTAGATAACTGGGTGAAGAGCACGCTTGCCATGTCAATTGATGAAGAGGCAGAAGAAAACTTAGCAGCATTATTAACGCATTTTGAAAGCTTGACTAAAGAAGATTTGCTAAAGCGAATGATTTCTATAGAATTGAAGCAATTGAAAACTAGCGCCAAGAGCGACTTGAATATGTCATCTGATTCTAGAGGAAGCAGAGATAATGATAGAGGCGACAGAAGAGATAGAGGCGACAGAGGAGATAGAAGAGATCGACCAGAGAGAAGAGAAAGAGAAGGCAATCGATACTTTATTAACTTGGGCAAAGATGACGGTTTAAGTAAGGTAGATCTACTTGAATTTGTTAGTGAAGTGTCAGGTGCTAGTAAGTCTGATATCAATGATATAGCAGTTCAAGATAAACGTTCATTCTTTAATGTAAGCGACAGTCAAGTTAGTGGATTTGAAGGTAAGTTTGAAGGATTAGAATTGGAAAGCGGTCATGCTGTTCGAGTGAACAAAGAGACAGGTTCTGGCGGTGGCGGCGGAAGCAGAGATGGCGGAAGTCGTGGAGGCAGAAGTAGTTTTGGCGGCGGCGGTTCTGGTAGAAGACCAAGCGGTGCCGGTGGCGGAAGAAGATCTTCTGGCGGCGGAAGTGGCGACCGAGGCGGCAGAAGCGGCGGTGGTTATTCTTCTGGAAGCAGAGGCGGATCGAGCAGTTCTGGCGGAGCAAGAGGAAGAAGAAGATAAAAAGTAATTTTTTACTTTAATAATCCAAAAATTATAATCAATTTTATTTTTATAAAATATATTAGTTAGTATCCTATGGGTAGATCACAAGAAACATTCGGAAAAAAAGAGAAAGAGAAGAAAAGGCAGAAGAAGAAGGAAGAGAAAGAAAAGAAGAGATTAGAGAGAAAAGAGAATTCTGCTGGTGGCGGTCTTTCGAACATGATGGCGTATGTTGATGAAAATGGAGCCATTACAGATACTCCTCCAGATCCGGATGCAAAAAAGAAGGTTATAAAGGCTGAAGATATTGTTTTAGGAATTCCTCAGCAAGGTGAAATTGATCCTGCAGATTTAATTCACGAAGGCAAGGTGACCTTCTTTAATGATTCTAAAGGGTACGGATTTATTCGCGATTTAAAAGATCAGGAAAGTTACTTTGTGCACGTAAACGGATTGAAACAAGATGTAGTTGAAGGCGATAAAGTTAGTTTTGAATTAGAAAAAGGACAAAAAGGCCTCATGGCTGTTCGAGTTAAAAAAATCTAATAATTCCTTAAATAAAATAGTACTAATGCCTAAAATATAATGTTTTAGGCATTTGTTTTTTGCAATAAAAAGAGGTTCATGAAGTTTGAAGAATATCCAATAAGCGACGGAATTAAGAAAAGTATCAGCAAGCAGGGTTTCAAAAAACCAACTGATATTCAATACAAGGCGATTCCAAATATTTTAAGGGGGGAAGATGTTTTGGCGATTGCTCAAACTGGAACTGGGAAAACGGCCGCTTTTGTTATTCCAATTTTACACTTGCTTCACGTTAAGAAGATTATTCGTAAAAGTGCTGGCATTAAGTGTTTGGTGATGGCACCAACACATGAGTTGGCACTGCAGATTCACGAAGTGTTTGTTTCTCTTGCAAAACACACCAAAGTAAGTAGTTTTTGTATTCATGGCGGGGTTGATCAAGATCCACAGAAGGAGAAATTAGCGGATGGTGTGGATGTGCTTATTGCTACACCTGGTCGTCTTTTTGACTTGGTAAGCCAAGGAGATGTGAAACTAAGTGGCCTAGAGATATTGGTATTGGATGAAGCCGATCACATGTTGGACTTGGGATTCATAAAAGACATTCAAGATTTAATGCGTCACATTCCTTCTAGACGACAAACCTTATTCTTCTCAGCAACAATTACAGAAAAGATTAAAAAGTTAGCCTACTCACTGGTTACCAATCCAATTCGAATTCAGATTTCTCCCAAAGACCCTGTTGCTAAAAACATTGAACATGCTGTTGCTTTTATTGAGATGGATGACAAGCGTTTCTTTTTAGGCAATATGATGCAGGAAAACCCCGATCGTAAAACCTTAGTTTTTGTACGAACAAAAGTTCGTGCAGAAAGGCTTTTAAAGGCATTAGAGCGCCAGGAATTAACGGCAATAACCATTCATGGGGATAAAGACCAGAAAGCAAGAGAAGAGAGCATGCAAGCGTTTAGAACTGTCTCTTATACACATCTGACGCTGCCGACGATCTACTCTGTGTAGA